>NZ_JAUSZH010000001.1:4135000-4375000 GCF_030817355.1 Streptomyces sp. V1I1
ATTCTGATGCCGGAACGGGACGGCGTACGGAAGGACGGCTCGGACGATCCGTCAGGCGGGGTGCTGGACGGGGCCAAGGACGTCTTCGTGGTGGGGCAGGCGGCGCATCCGCCGCGGCATGCGGCACACGCGGTGGAGGGGCCGCGGGTGGAGTGGGGGGCGCAGTCCCATGGGTCCGGTGGGGCGCGGCCGTCGGCTTAGCGGTCGGTGCTCGGGGTCCCGCTCGGCGGAGCCCCAGCGGGCCTCTCAGTGCGCCTCAGCATGCCTCTCAGTGCGCCTCAGCGGGTGCTCCGGGCGGCTCGGCAGGCCCTCCGGGCGCCTCAGCGGTCGACGAGGCGGTCGAACTGCGTCGTGGTGTGGCGCAGATGCGCCACCAGCTCGTCGCCGACCTTCGGCTCCTTCGATTCCGCCGGCACGAACAGGATCGACACCTGCATGTGCGGCGGCTCGGCGAACCAGCGCTGCTTGCCCTCCCAGACGAACGGCGACAGGTTGCGGTTGACGGTCGCCAGACCCGCGCGGGCGACACCCTTGGCGCGCGGCATCACGCCGTGCAGGGCCTTCGGGGCCTCCAGGCCGACGCCGTGGGACGTGCCGCCGGCGACGACGACCAGCCAGCCGTCGGATGCGGCCTTCTGCTGTCGGTAGCCGAAGCGGTCGCCCTTGGCGACACGGGTGACGTCCAGGACGGCGCCGCGGTACTCGGTCGCGTCGTGGTCGCCGAGCCACAGCCGCGTACCGATGCGGGCGCGGAATCGGGTCTGCGGGAACTGCTGCTGGAGGCGGGCCAGTTCCTCGGCGCGCAGATGGCTGACGAACATCGAGTGCAGCGGCAGCCGGGCCGCACGCAGCCTGTCCATCCACCCGATGACTTCCTCGACCGCGTCGGAGCCGTCCGTACGGTCGAGGGGCAGGTGCAGGGCGAAGCCCTCCAGGCGTACGTCCTCGATGGCGGCGTGCAGCTGGCCCAGGTCCTGCTCGGCGACGCCGTGACGCTTCATGGAGCTCATGCACTCGATGACCACCCGCGCGCCGACCAGCGCGTGCACACCGTCGACCGACGAGACCGAGCGAATGACCCGGTCCGGCAGCGGAACTGGTTCCTCACCGCGCCGGAAGGGGGTCAGGACCAGGAGATCACCGCTGAACCAGTCCTTGATCCGGGCCGCTTCGTACGTCGTGCCGACCGCCAGCATGTCGGAGCCGAAGCGGGAGGCCTCGTCGGCGAGGCGCTCATGACCGAAGCCGTAGCCGTTGCCCTTGCAGACCGGTACGAGACCGGGGAACTGGTCGATCACGGACTTCTGGTGCGCCCGCCAGCGCGCGGTGTCGACGTAGAGGGAGAGCGCCATGGCCGGCCCGGAACCTTTCTGGTGGCTGCGGTGTATCAGAGGTATGTACGAGATTTACGAGGTTACGGCGTCGGCCGCGGCACCGTCAGCGGCGCGACATGTAGATGTCGAGCGCCTTGTGCAGCAGCTTGTTGAGCGCGAAGTCCCACTCGCCGACGTACTCGACGGCCTCGCCGCCGGTGCCCACCTTGAACTGGATCAGGCCGAAGAGGTGGTCGGTCTCGTCGAGGGAGTCGCTGATGCCGCGCAGGTCATAGACGGTCGCGCCCATCGCGTAGGCGTCGCGGAGCATCCGCCACTGCATCGCGTTAGAGGGCCGGACCTCGCGGCCGATGTTGTCGGAGGCGCCGTACGAGTACCAGACATGCCCCCCGACGACCAGCATCGTCGCCGCGGACAGGTTCACACCGTTGTGCCGCGCGAAGTACAGCCGCATCCGGTTCGGATCCTCGCTGTTCAGCACCGTCCACATGCGCTGGAAGTACGAGAGCGGGCGCGGCCGGAAGTGATCGCGTACAGCGGTGATCTCGTACAGCCGCTGCCACTCGGCCAGATCCTCGTAGCCGCCCTGGACGACCTCGACACCGGCCTTCTCAGCTTTCTTGATATTGCGCCGCCACAGCTGGTTGAAGCCCTTGAGGACATCGTCGAGCGAACGGTTCGCCAGCGGCACCTGATAGACGTACCGCGGCTGTACGTCACCGAAGCCGGCGCCGCCGTCCTCGCCCTGCTGCCAGCCCATCTTCCGCAGCCGGTCCGCCACTTCGAACGCACGAGGCTCGATATGTGTCGCCTCGATGTCGCGCAGCCGCTTCACATCCGGGTCCTGGATTCCGGCCTTGATCGCGGGCGCGTCCCAGCGGCGGATGACGACCGGCGGGCCCATCTTCACGGAGAAGGCGCCCTGCTGCTTGAGGTGGGCGAGCATCGGCTGCAGCCAGTCGTCCAGGTTCGGCGCATACCAATTGATCACCGGACCCTCGGGCAGGTAGGCGAGATAGCGCTTGATCTTCGGCAGCTGGCGGTACAACACCAGGCCCGCGCCCACCAGTTCACCGCTCTTGTCGAACCAGCCCAGGTTCTCCGAGCGCCATTCCGTCTTCACATCAGCCCACGCCGGGACCTGACAGTGACTTGCCGCGGGCAGGGTCTGGATGTACGCCAGATGCTGCTCTCGGCTGATGGTCCTCAGGGTCAAGCTCATGCGGGGCGCTCCTCGGCAGGTGTGTCCCCATGGGTACAGGGGCTCCGGCTCTCGCGCCGAAGCCTACTGCGCTGGGGGAGCGCCCCGAATGGCTGCTGGGAACCTGGCCCAGGACTCCGCCTAGCCCAGGACCCCGCCGAAGAGTCCGCCGTGGGCCATGCCGAGGAAGAAGCCGAACGCAGAGGCGCCGAGACCGATGATCAACGCGAAGCGTTCGCGGGTCGTCACCGAGATGAACTGGCCGTAGGCGCCTGTGAGGATCCCCACCAGCCCGGTCCAGGAGCTGAGCAGATGGAGGCTGTGGAACATCGCCGAGACGAAGGCGATAGCGCCGAGCACCAGAGTCACCGCGAGCAGGGTGTCCTGGAGGGGGTGGGGCTTGCCGTCTGTGGCGAAGAGGGAGACGGAGGAACGACGTCGCATTGCCTGTGCCATGGGGCACCTCCTGGCGTTGCCGGAAGGCGGCGCACTGTAGCGCCGCGCACACCCGATGTGTACAGATTGCGTCCCCCGGCCACCGGATTTCAACCGGAAGCCTGTCTGCGGGTACTCTGTACGGTCTGCACCGGTGTCTGTCCAGGCCAGAAAGCAATCCCCCCGGATTGTCAGTGGCGGCCGATACCGTTGCGTACGCATCACGACCCTCCTGCCACGGAACGACCGTGGCCGCTGAGTCCAAAGGAGGTGGGTTCCACATGCGTCACTACGAGGTGATGGTCATCCTCGACCCCGATCTCGAGGAGCGCGCTGTCTCCCCGCTGATCGAGAACTTCCTCTCCGTCGTCCGTGAGGGCAACGGAAAGGTTGAGAAGGTCGACACCTGGGGCCGTCGTCGTCTCGCTTACGAGATCAAGAAGAAGCCCGAGGGCATCTACTCGGTCATCGACCTGCAGGCCGAGCCTGCGGTCGTCAAGGAGCTCGACCGCCAGATGAACCTGAACGAGTCGGTCCTCCGGACCAAGGTCCTCCGTCCCGAGACCCACTGAGCGCCTAGCTCAGAAGTCATCGGGTTCGAGTAGCAGCAAGCAGCCAGAAGCAATCCCCGCCGAGAGGTTCACCCATGGCAGGCGAGACCGTCATCACGGTCGTCGGCAATCTCGTCGACGACCCCGAGCTGCGCTTCACCCCGTCCGGTGCGGCGGTCGCGAAGTTCCGCGTCGCGTCCACTCCCCGCACCTTCGATCGTCAGACCAATGAGTGGAAGGACGGCGAAAGCCTCTTCCTCACCTGCTCGGTCTGGCGTCAGGCGGCGGAGAACGTCGCTGAGTCGCTCACACGCGGCATGCGCGTCGTCGTGCAGGGTCGGCTGAAGCAGCGGTCCTACGAGGACCGCGAGGGCGTCAAGCGCACGGTCTACGAGCTGGACGTCGAGGAAGTCGGCCCCAGCCTCAAGAACGCCACGGCCAAGGTCACCAAGACCACCGGTCGCGGTGGCCAGGGTGGCTATGGCGGCGGTCAGCAGCAGGGCGGCGGCAACTGGGGCGGCGGCCCCAGTGGCGGTGGTCAGCAGCAGGGCGGCGGCGGTGCACCCGCCGACGATCCCTGGGCCACCAGCGCGCCGGCCGGCGGCGGCCAGCAGCAGGGCGGTGGGGGCAGCTGGGGCGGAAGCTCCGGCGGTTCCGGCGGTTCCGGCGGCGGCTACTCGGACGAGCCTCCCTTCTAAGGGCAGCTCGTACCCCACTTCTTGATCACACAGGAGATACACCATGGCGAAGCCGCCTGTGCGCAAGCCGAAGAAGAAGGTCTGCGCATTCTGCAAGGACAAGACCGTATACGTGGACTACAAGGACACGAACATGCTGCGGAAGTTCATTTCCGACCGCGGCAAGATCCGTGCCCGCCGCGTTACCGGCAACTGCACGCAGCACCAGCGTGACGTCGCCACGGCCGTGAAGAACAGCCGTGAGATGGCGCTGCTGCCCTACACGTCCACCGCGCGATAAGGGAAGGGTGACCGAATCATGAAGATCATCCTCACCCACGAGGTCACTGGCCTCGGTGCCGCCGGCGACGTCGTCGACGTCAAGGACGGTTACGCTCGCAACTACCTGGTCCCGCGTGGTTTCGCGATCCGCTGGACCAAGGGTGGCGAGAAGGACGTGGCGCAGATCCGCCGCGCCCGCAAGATCCACGAGATCGCGACCATCGAGCAGGCCAACGAGGTCAAGGCCAAGCTCGAGGCCGTAAAGGTGCGTCTGGCTGTTCGCTCCGGCGACGCCGGCCGCCTCTTCGGCTCCGTCACCCCGGCCGACATCGCCTCGGCGATCAAGGCTGCCGGTGGTCCGGAGGTCGACAAGCGTCGCGTTGAGCTCGGTTCGCCGATCAAGACCCTGGGCTCGCACCAGGTGTCTGTGCGTCTGCACCCCGAGGTTGCCGCGAAGCTCGGCGTCGAGGTCGTCGCCGCCTGAGCATGGCTCTCGATTGAGCAGCTCTGAGCAGTACGAAGGGCCGCACCCGATGGGTGCGGCCCTTTCGCTTTGCCGCCCGCCTCTGCCCTGTTTCACGTGAAACATCGATGGTGAAACGTCGAGCGTAGGGTCAGCGCGTGGCGCCGGTGACGAGCCAGCGGCCGGAGCGCATACGCAGCCAGAGCGTCAGCATGCGGACCGTCATCATCAGCGTCATGGCCCACCACAGAGCTGTCAGTCCGCCGCCGAAGGTGGGGACGAGCAGAGCGACGGGTGCGAAGACCGCCAGCGTCACGAGCATCGCTCCGGCGAGGTAGGTGCCGTCACCGGCTCCCATCAGTACGCCGTCGAGTACGAAGACCACACCCGCGATCGGTTGGGAGACGGCGACCACAAGCAGGGCTGGGAGCAGCGTGTCGTGCACCGCCGAGTCGCTGGTAAACAGCGGGATGAATAGCTGCCGCGAGGCCACGATCAGGATGCCGAGCACCACGCCGGAGGCAATGCCCCACTGCACCATGCGGCGGCAGGCCTGGCGGGCTCCCTCGGCGTCATCGGCACCGAGATAGCGGCCGATGATCGCCTGCCCGGCGATGGCGATCGCGTCGAGCGCGAAGGCCATCAGGCTCCACAGGGAGAGGACGATCTGGTGGGCAGCGATATCGGTGTCGCCGAGGCGGGCCGCGACGGCGGTGGCGATCATCAGGACGGCACGCAGCGAGAGCGTACGGACCAGGAGGGGGACGCCTGCCTGGGCGCTGGCTCGTATGCCCGCGGCGTCGGGGCGCAGAGAAGCGCCGTGCCGCCGTGCTCCGCGTACGACCACGGCCAGATAGGCGGCGGCCATGGCGACCTGGGCGATGACGGTGCCCCAGGCGGAGCCGGCGATGCCGAGGCCGGCGCCGTAGACGAGCCCCGCGTTGAGCCCGGCGTTGGCGGCGAAGCCGCCGATGGCGACGTACAGCGGGGTCCGGGTGTCCTGGAGGCCACGGAGTACGCCGGTCGCGGCTAGCACGACCAGCATCGCCGGTATGCCGAGGCTGGAGATCCGTAGATAGGTGGTGGCGTAGGGAGCGGCGGTGTCGGACGCCCCGAATGCCTCGACAAGCCAGGGTGCCGTGGGCAGGGTGACGGCGATGACGGCGACGCCGAGGAGCAACGCGAGCCAGATGCCGTCCATCCCCTGGCGGATGGCGGCCGCGAGATCGCCCGCGCCGACGCGTCGAGCGACGGCGGCAGTGGTGGCGTAGGCGAGGAAGACGAAGATGCTCACGGCGGTCGTCAGCAGGGCCGCCGCGACTGCCAGTCCGGCAAGTTGCGGGGTGCCGAGATGGCCGACGATGGCGCTGTCGACCATCACGAAGAGCGGCTCGGCGACGAGGGCGCCGAAGGCGGGGACGGCGAGCGCGACGATCTCTCGATCGTGGCGGCGTCGGGCGGCCTTCGGCGCCGCGGGTGCCTGTGTCATGGCAGCAATCTAATCTTCCACAGGTAAGAGATGCAATTGCTTTGCAGTCCTTACCGAGCAACCAGGTGCACGTTCTGCTGTGCGCCCTTTGTTCTGATCTTGGTCCAGTTGGGAAAGTTTTTCTCCCCCACAGCCGGTGGACGGAAAAAGTCCAGGTCAGACCCCATGGAGTGGGGTGGCTATGAACTTGTCCACAGTGCTGTCCCCCGGTCCGTGCACAGGTTCTGCGGGGTTCTCCACAGCATCTGATCGGTCGTCCACATGGCCTGTGGATAACCAGATTGGCTGACGGTGCCGACGGGCCTACCGTGGACCGTCGCCCGACGCGCGGGAAGCGGAGTCTGGCCGTTCGTTTTGTCAGTGCTGTGCCGTAGAAAAAGGGTGGCACGGCTAGGTCCGCGGAGCGGACGGGAGGAGGTGGCCCGGGTGAGCATTTCCGAGCCCTTGGACGACCCCTGGGCGGCCGAGGGCGGCCCCGGTGACCGTCTGCCCGTCTCCCGCCAGCGCCGTAACGACGGCCGTGGTGGCCGCGAGGACCAGCACGAGCGCGGCAGGGACAATGGCGGCTGGGACGGTGGCTCCCCCGGCTTCGAGCGCGTACCTCCGCAGGACCTGGACGCCGAGCAATCCGTCCTCGGCGGCATGCTCCTCTCCAAGGACGCCATCGCCGACGTCGTGGAGATCATCAAGGGCCATGACTTCTACCGGCCCGCCCACGAGACCGTCTATACGGCGATCCTCGACCTCTACGCCAAGGGCGAGCCGGCCGACCCCATCACCGTCGCCGCCGAGCTGGTCAAGCGGGGCGAGATCACCCGGGTCGGCGGGGCGCCGTACCTCCACACCCTGGTCCAGTCGGTCCCCACCGCGGCCAACGCCTCGTACTACGCGGAAATCGTCCATGAGCGCGCCGTGCTGCGCCGCCTCGTGGAGGCCGGCACCAAGATCACGCAGATGGGATACGCCGCCGACGGCGACGTCGACGAGATCGTCAACTCAGCCCAGGCCGAGATCTATGCCGTCACCGAGCAGCGCACGAGTGAGGACTATCTGCCGCTGGGCGACATCATGGAGGGCGCGCTCGACGAGATCGAGGCGATCGGGTCCCGCAGTGGCGAGATGACCGGTGTGCCGACCGGGT
Source organism: Streptomyces sp. V1I1 (assembly GCF_030817355.1). NCBI lineage: Bacteria > Bacillati > Actinomycetota > Actinomycetes > Kitasatosporales > Streptomycetaceae > Streptomyces > Streptomyces sp. V1I1. The sequence goes on from NZ_JAUSZH010000001.1 coordinate 4,142,574, forward strand.
TCACGGACTTCGACTCGCTCACCAACGGCCTGCACCCGGGACAGATGATCGTCATCGCCGCCCGACCCGCGATGGGTAAGTCCACACTGGCACTGGACTTCGCCCGGGCCTGCTCGATCAAGAACAACCTGCCGAGCGTGATCTTCTCCCTCGAAATGGGCCGCAACGAGATCGCGATGCGCCTGCTGTCCGCCGAGGCGCGGGTGGCGCTGCACCATATGCGCTCGGGGACGATGACGGACGAGGACTGGACCCGGCTGGCCCGCCGGATGCCGGATGTCTCGCAGGCCCCGCTCTATATCGACGACTCCCCGAACCTGTCGATGATGGAGATCCGGGCGAAGTGCCGACGGCTGAAGCAGCGCAACGACCTGAAGCTGGTCGTCATCGACTATCTGCAGCTGATGCAGTCCGGCGGTTCGAAGCGTGCCGAGAGCCGCCAGCAGGAGGTCTCGGACATGTCCCGAAACCTCAAGCTGCTGGCCAAGGAGCTGGAGCTCCCGGTGATCGCGCTCTCCCAGCTGAACCGTGGTCCCGAGCAACGTACGGACAAGAAGCCGATGGTCTCCGACCTGCGTGAATCCGGCTCCATCGAGCAGGACGCGGACATGGTCATCCTGCTGCACCGCGAGGATGCGTACGAAAAGGAGTCGCCGCGCGCGGGCGAGGCGGACCTGATCGTGGCCAAGCACCGAAACGGCCCGACGGCGACGATCACGGTCGCCTTCCAGGGCCACTACTCCCGCTTTGTGGACATGGCGCAGACCTGATCAGGCGGTTCGAATCGAGACCCCTACGCGGGGGACATCAGCTCGTAGAGGTTCTCGGAGTCGTCGGCGAATAGAGACCGCGGGGGCACAGCGGGTGGTCGGTCCGGCCGTTGTCGGGGGTGGCCGGGTCGTTTCCGTACGGGATGGCGGCGGCCCGGGGCGGGCGAGTACCGCGTCGAAAGTGGCCGGGTCGACGTCGAAGGCGAGATGGCTGCCGGCGGGCTGGGCACAGTCAGGAAGTCCAGGGTGAGGGATTCGTTGACCCGCACGGGAGCGAAGTGCCGGTCGGGGCCGGTGTATTCGAGGCCCATCACGGTGGCGAAGAAGCGTGCGGCCCGCTCGCTGTCCGCGGCGCTGACAATGGTGTGGTTGAGGCTGATCGGCATGGGGCGGAGTCCTTCAGGCGGAGGTGGTCAGCGCGCCGTGCAGGAAGACCTCGACGATTTCCGCGATGTCCTGGGGCGAGTCGTGGTGGCTGCTGGTGAACAGCAGGCCGAAGAAGAGCACGGCCAGCCGCTCGGGCGGGAGCCGGAGGGTGTCGCACTCGGGCTCGAAGAGCTCGGCGAGGGCGTCGCAGGCAGGGTTGATACCGGCCTGACGGTCCGGCACCTGGCCGCTGGGGGCGGGACGTTCGGTGCGGATGCGGCCTCCGGTGGTCTGGAGGGCGCCCATGACGGCGCCGATCCGGTCCATGTGGGCGCGCATCGCTTCGGCCGCCTCCCTGAGGCGGTCGGCGAGTGGCTGGTCGAGGTCGATGGAGCCGATTTCGGCGAGGGAGTTGCCGGGGCTCATCGTCTCGAGGACACAGGCGTCGAGGAGTTCGTCCTTGTCGGCTAAGACCCGGAAGATCGTGCCCTCGCCGATGCCCGCAGCCTGGGCGATCTGACGTGTGGTGACGGCGCTGCCGCGCTCGATGACCAGGGGGATCGTGGCGCGGACGATCATCTCTCGGCGCTCTTCGGGGCTCATGGCGGGGGCCCGGCGTCTCTTGGCCTTGGGTGGCGTCATGCATCGATGATTCGGAGTGAGTGCTCACTCCGTCAATCGTTTCCGGTGCGGCTCTCCTTCCGCCCGCCGCGTAATGAACTCGACCGAGACGGGATGGCACCGATAGACCTGCCTCATGACCTCACCTTTTGAAGAGCTTCTCCCCGCCACGCAGCGCGCCATACTGCATCGCATTGCGGTCGCCCAGTCCGAAGGGCGCGCACCCTCGTTCGTCGCCGGAGTGGAGCGCGAGGGACAGCTGCTCTGGACGGGCTCCCGCAGCTCGGTCGACGGGCATGGGCCGGACGCCGACACCCAGTACCGCATCGGCTCGATCACAAAGACCTTCACGGCCGTCCTGGTGCTGAGACTCCGCGACGAGGGTCTGCTCGATTTGAACGATCCCCTGGAGAAGCACCTGCCTGGCACGGGCGTGGGGGATGTGACCATCGCACAGCTCCTTGGCCACAGCGCCGGACTGAGCGCTGAAGCTCCGGCGCCCTGGTGGGAGCGGTCGCCGGGCTCGCTCCGCCCCGAACTCGCCGATGTCCTCGGTAACCAGTCGCGGATGCATCCCGTCGGCCGCCGTCACCACTACTCCAACCCCGGCTATACGCTGCTCGGTTCGCTGATCGAGGCGGTACGCGGGGCGTCCTGGGAGGACGTCCTGCGCCGCGAGATCCTTGAACCGCTCGCCCTGCACCGTACGAGCACGCAGCCCCGAGCTCCGCATGCCGGTGGCTGGGCGGTGCATCCCTGGGCCGATGTGATGCTGCCCGAACCCTCCGAGGACCTCGGCCTGATGGCCCCGGCCGGACAGCTCTGGTCGACGGTGGCCGACCTCTGCCGCTTCGCCACGTTCCTTGCCGAGGGCGACGAGCGCGTGCTGAGCGCTGCGTCCGTGCGGGAGATGCGCACGCCGTCCGTGCCGCCAGAGGTCGGGGAGTGGGACAGCGCCTACGGCCTGGGGGTGCAGATCGTACGGAAGGACGGCCGCACCCTCGCGGGGCACACGGGCTCGCTGCCCGGCTTCCTCGCGGGTCTCTGGGTGAGCGTGGACGATGGAGTGGCAGCCGTCGCGCTCGCCAATGCCACCTCAGGGCCGCTCATGGGGGTCGTCGCTGCCGATCTCGTGCGGATCGTGGCGGAGTCTGAGCCGCGCATCCCCGAGCCCTGGAGGCCGCTGCCGGAGGTCGATCAGGAGCTCCTGGAGCTCACGGGGCCCTGGTACTGGGGGGCGTCCTCCTTCGGTTTGCGCCTTGACGCAGACCGCGGCGTGGAGCTGCAGCCGCTCCGCGGCAACGGCCGTGGGTCGCGTTTCGTCGCGGAGGCGGACGGGACCTGGACTGGTCTCGACGGCTACTACGCCGGGGAGACACTGCGCGTGGTACGTCGGGAGGACGGCTCGGTGAGCCATCTCGACCTGGGGTCATTCGTCTTCACCCGTGAGCCGTACGAGCCGGGGCACCGGTTCCGGGAGGTGTGGACAAGGAAGGCTGGCGAGGACTCCAGACGTGAAACGCAGGTGATGTTTCACGTGAAACGGGCGCGCCACCGGCGCCGGGCACGGGGGGGGCCTCTATGTCCTTCGTCAAGGTCGAAGGGTTCAGGCGGGGGCGGTTTCGGGGGTGCGGGGCTCGTAGAACGTGCCGTCGCGGAGCATGGCGAACAGGACGCTGATGCGTTGGCGGGCGAGGCGGAGGAGGGCCTGGGTATGGGTTTTTCCTCGGGCGCGTTGTTTGTCGTAGTAGGTGCGGGAGGCCGCATCGGCGTTCATGCAGGCGAAGGCGGAGAGGAACATGGCGCGTTTGAGCTGCCGGTTTCCGCCTCTGGGTGCGTGTTCGCCGTGGATCGAGGTTCCCGAGGACTTCGTGGTGGGGGCGAGCCCGGCGTAGGAGGCGAGGTGGGCGGCGGTGGGGAAGCTGGTGCCGTCGCCGACGGTGGTCAGCAGGACGGCGGCGGTCCTGACGCCGACGCCGGGCATCGACGTCAGGACCGGGGAAAGAGGGTGGGCCTGCAGCAGGGTGTTGATCTGGGCTTCCAGGGCCCGGCGCTGTTCCTGGACGGCCGCGAGCGAGCGGGCCAGGGAGGGCACGACGATGTCGAGGGTGCCGGTCCCCGGGACCACGACGGTCTGCTCGTCCAGCGCGGTAAAGACGTCGTCGATCAGCCGGGCGGCCATGCGTGGGGCCTTGGGCCGGATCAGCTCAACGAGCCTGCGGCGTCCGGCCTTTCGCAGCGCGGCCGGAGATCCGTAGCGTTCCAGGAGCCAGGTGACGGCCTGGTGGTCCAGACGCGGGCCGACGACGCGTTCCAGCGAGGGGTGGAACTGGGTGAGCAGGCCGCGTATCCGGTTGGAGGTGCGGGTGGCCTCGGCCGCAAGGTCCTGGTCGAAGCCGGTGAGGACGGTCAGCTCGGCGGTGATCTCGTCTGTGAGCTCCAGGGAGCGCAGGGTGTGGGGCATGGTGCGGGCGGCGTCCGCGATCACCGCGGCGTCCTTCGCGTCGGTCTTCGCCTCTCCTGGGTAGAGGTCGGCGATCCTTCGCATCGCCAGGCCGGGCAGGTAGGCGACCTTGCAGCCTGTGTCCCGGGCCACGGCCAGCGGCAGAGCACCGATGGAGGCGGGCTGGTCCACGATCACCAGCACGGTGGCGAACTTTGCGGCCAGCTTGTCGAAGACGGCCCGCAGTTTCGGCTCGCTGTTGGGCAGTGGCTTGTCGAAGACCTTCTTCCCGGCCGGGGTGAGCCCGTGGCCGTGATGAGCACTCTTGCCGACGTCCAGGCCGAGGAACACGCCCACGTCTTCGGTATTGAACATTGCGCCCTTTCAGGGGAGTTGAACGTGCCGGCCTCGGCATCGGTGTCGTACGCGCGCATCCACGTTATGCAGACCTGCCGCCCGCGAGCTGTCCGGCATTGCGCCGGACCGGGCGGTGGCCGGACCTCTGATCAGCGTCTCCGACGGCACCTCCCGGGCCCGGTGACACCACCCCCCAGGTCATCCGTTCGACAGGGGGACACAGTCATGCCGGGCCCGGAGGCCAGCGGCCCTCTTGCAGGACCGCGGAAAACATAACGGGGGGGGTGCTGCGGCGCCCTCAGGCCGTCAACTCCCGCTCCAGCGGTGTACGGAAGCGGGGAGTGATCCGGGCCTCGCCCACCCAGCTCCTCAGCCGTGAGGCCTCAGCTTCGATGGCGCCGGTGGCTTCGCCGCCGGCATCGGCCAGCAGCCGCCAGGCGATCTCGCCGTCCGAGCGCTGGGCCTCGGGGCGGTGAGGCGTGCGCAGGCGGCGAGGAAGACGGTCGCGGCGTCGGTGGCGTGCAGGGCGACAACCGCATCGGCGGCCGCCACCGGTGAGTCCGCCCGTACCGACGGGGCCAGCAGATGGCGGCGGCCGAGCCGGGTGCGGCGCTGCTCGTCACTGATCCGGTGCACGGTGAACTCCCTTGGTCAGAGCTGGAGTTTGAAACCCACATGGGATGGCTCGAAGCCGAGCCGCTCGTAGAAGCGGCGGGCGTCGGTGCGGGAGGCGTCCGAGGTCAACTGCACCAACTGGCAGTCCTGGCGGCGGGATTCGTCGACGGCCCATTCGATGAGCCGGGTGCCCAGACCGCTGCCGCGCTCCTCGGCGTGGATTCGTACACCTTCGATGATCGAGCGGCTCGAGCCGCGCCGCGACAGCCCGGGGATGATTGTGAGCTGGAGAGTCCCGACGACGCGGTCCTCGCGTACGGCGACGGCCTGGATCTGGTTCGGGTCCCGGGACAGCCGCTCGAAGGCGGCGGTGTACGGGGTGAGGTCGTCGGGCGATTCACGCCTGGCGCCCAACGGGTCGTCGGCGAGCATCGCCACGATCGCCGGAATGTCGTCGATATCCGCGGGCCGTATTTCCAGATCGCTCATGATCGGCAGATTACGCGGGGACCCGCAGTTCCTCGACCGTCCTGACCAGGGGAGCCAACTCGGGGTTCTTGGCAGCCTCGTCGAGGGCTTCGCGCAGCGCCATGTCATTGGTCGGCCGGGCCTCGGCGAGCAGGGCGAGGCCGGACTCGGTCACGTCGGTGTAGATGCCGCGGCGGTCGGTGTCGCAGAGATAGCGGGTCAGCAGGCCGCGGTCCTCGAGACGCGTGACGAGGCGGGTGGTGGCGCTCTGGCTCAACACGACGGCATCGGCCACCTGCTTCATCTGCAGATGGCCGCCCGGCCCGTCGTGCTGGCGGCTGAGGACGTCGAGGAGCGAGTACTCGCGCATGCTCAGGCCGTGCTTGGCCTCGAGTGCGCGCTCGATGTGCGCCTCGATCTTCCCGTGTAGCAGGGAGAGGGCGCACCAGCTCTGGGAGAGCGCGGTGAGTGCGGGGTCGGTCGCGGTCATCTGTCTTCCTCCTCCTGCCGGAGCGGCTTCTCTCCAGGATAGACGACTACTGCAATAGCCCGCGCTTGCAATTATCGACTGGCAGTCAAACGCTCCCAGTCAAACGCTCCCGTTCAAAGGCGACTAGCCCGCCGCGACCGACAGCGGGGCGAAGCGGCGGGTCCAGTCGCCCGGGAGGTCCGGGATCCCATAGGTCATCACCGCATTGAAGGCGATCGTCTCCAGGCCGTGTGCCTTCACCCAGGCCAGCAGCTCCTCGTGGCGTACGTCGATGTCCGTACGGAGCGGCCTGTCGGTACCTGCTGCCAGCGAGGTGATCAGAGCCTTCGCCGTCCGAGTGTCCCTGGCGATCAGCGGGCCGATGACATGGGTCTCCATGTTCGGCCAGGCCGCCGCGAAACCCGTCAGCACTCCGTCCTCCTCCGCCACCCGGAACTGGTCGGCGAAGGCCGGCAGCCGCGTGATCATGTGGGTGCGGTCCAGGCCGAAGACCGCGGTGTCCAAGCGCAGCACGGCGGGGAGATCATCGGCGGTCGTCGGGCGGGTGCTCACCCCCGCCTCGGCGGGTGGGACCTGGAGATGGCCGCGGACCATCTCGGCCCGGCCGACGTTGACGAAGCCCAGCTCCTCGTAGAGCGGCTGCCCGTACGGGGTGGCATGCAATGTGACCGGAGTGTCCCCGGCCTCCGCCAGCGCGTGCTTCATCAGTCGGCGGCCGACGCCCTGGCGCGCGTACCGCTCGGCGACGAGCATCATCCCGATCGCGGCGAGCCCCCGTTCGTACGACGTCACTACGCAGGCGGTCACCAGCCCCTTGCCCCCAGGGTCATCGATGCCGTACCCCGTCCCCGCCGCGAGAAGCAGGCCCCATTTGTGCTCCTCGCGCGGCCACCCGCGGTCGGCGGAGAGATCGGCGCAGGACATGAGGTCGTCCGTGGTCAGACGGCGGATGGGGAGCTCGGAGAGCGGTGTCGACATACGGGTCAGGCTGTCGGACGCAGTGATCGTTCGTCCAGTGCTTTCCGAGAAGTGGCCAAGAGGCGCAACCGCCGACCGCGCCGCGTGAGACCCCATGGCTTGAGGACGGAGATGACCGTCATGAAGAGGTACGCGGAGAAGGAGACGACCGGGCCCATCACCAAATCGAGGGGGTCCGCCAGCGGGGTGCCCGCTGCGACGGTGTCAACTGCGTCATTGACACCCGGACGCAGCGCGAAGATCGATGCAGTGAGGGTGATGAGACTCAGCCAGAACTTCGTATAGACCCAGCGGTGCCTGGCAAGGCCCCACTTGGTGCCGATTGACAGAACGAGACCGCTGAGCAGAGTGAGCAGCCCGATGGGAATCACCAGCCAGTCCGTGAAGACCTTCATCGAGCGGCAGGCAGCCTCGATCATGGGGGCGGATTCCGTGCCGGCTGCGGTGAGGGCAAGCGCGAGCAGGCCGAGCGTGAGCCCGAGCCAGCCGGCGGACGCGGCGATATGGACGACGAGGAGGGCCCGGCGAGCAGGCCGCTTGAGTGGTTTCACGTGAAACACCGTGCCGGGCGGGGCGCCGCACCGCGTCTGACGACGGGAGTAACTGCGGGTACTAACCTCGGCGTACATGGCGTACAGGGAGAGAACGCGCAGGCTGCATATCTTCGATCTCGACGGCACGCTGATCCGTGGATCGGCGGCGCCGGTGGAGATATCGCGGCAGCTGGGGCTGCTGGAAGAGATCGGCGAGCTGGAGCGGGACATGATCGCCCGCCGAATAGGCCCGCCGGAGTATGCGGTGCAGGTGCACGCTCTCTGGAGCGATCTCACCGACGCACATGTTGCGGCGGCGTTCGAGGAAGCTCCCTGGCTCGACGGCATCCAAGAGGTATGGCGGGAGATCCGCGAAGGCGGGGACTACTGCGCGGTAATTTCCCTCTCGCCGTCCTTCTTCGTCGAGCAGCTGCTGGGCTGGGGAGCTCATGCGGCGCACGGCTCACGCTTTCCCGAGTTGCCCTTCACCCGGCCCATGGACCCGTCGGGCATTCTCAGCGCGGCCGCGAAAGTGAAGATCGCGGACGAGCTCTGTGCAGAGTTGGGGGTTGGTCTGGACGCTTGTGTTGCATACGGTGATTCCATGTCCGACGCGGAGATCTTCACGGTAGTGCCCACAACGGTGGCGATGAATGCCGATCACCATCTGTCAGGTCTGGCCACACACACTTATACGGGGGGCGATCTGCGCGAGGCCTATGAACTGGTGCGATTCCGCAGGTAGTTCAGGAGCCCGGGGGCGGTCCGGGAACTCCGGACATGGACATGGGGGCACTGGAGCTTAACGGGAATGTCGGTTCGGATGCCCGGACTTTCTACTCTTTGTCACCTCCGGTGGTGCTGCCTGGCATGCTGCGACGACGGGCGCTGCGGGCAATGTCACATTCCGGGCTCAGTCGTCCCGATTCAGCTTGCGGTCATGGTTAGTGTGGGCTGGCAGTAGTCCTGAGGCAGAGCGGGGAATTGAGGCACGTTCCGAGCCAGCGGAAGTGCGTGGACCGACCGAAAGATGTTCGAGGCGAGGCACACAATGGACGCTCCGACCACCACGTCGGCCGACAACGGCACTTCCGGGGACAACAACGGGGGCGGATGGTTCACCCCTCGTAAGCCGCCGGGCCAGGGTCGGCCCGCCCCCGGTGAGGGGGCTTCCACAGGTGACGCAGATCAGGAACGAATAGCTGCCCCGAGGCGGTCAGTCGCCTCCATACGCCCTGTGGGCTCCGGTGCGTCTCGGCCCGCCCCGCCGCCGGTCGGGGATGCGAGGGAGCCCGCGGCTCCAACCGACGAGACCCCGCTGTACGAGGCCCCAGCCAACGACCTGCCGGCCGAGCACGCGCCCGCCGAGCATCACCCGGCCGAGCGGGTCCAGGATCAGCGCCGCCGGCCTCAGGGACCCTATGAAGGGCACACGACCTACGAGAGCGCCGGTCGCCGTGAGGAGCCCGGCGGCCGCGAGAGCTACGAGGCCGCTCCTCGGGTACCGAGCCCTCGCGAATCCGCTCAGCTCAGCGAAGCCCCGTACCCCCGCGAGGCCGTGCACCCCAGCCAAGCCGCTCACCCCAGCGAAATCGCTCACCCCAGCGAAATCGCGCACCCCAGCGAAGGCGCGCACCTCCGCGAAGCGCCTTGGCCCCGTGAGGCGGCTGGGCACCGCGAGCCCGCAGGACGACTCCATCTGGCGGGCCAGCCACACGAAGCCGCAAATCCGCACGAAGCCGTAAGGCCTCCCGAACCCGCCGCCGGACCCCGCGAAGCCCCAGGGGCGCGCGAAGCCCCGGCCCACCACGGTCCTCCCGCAGACCACCAGGCCCACCATCCGCAGCCCGCCGCCCCCGCGGACGACGCGTCCCCCGACGCCATCCTCATCCGGCGCACCATGGCGGAGATCGGGCCGGTCGCGGACAAGGTCACCTCGTACTTCTATGCCTTGCTCTTCGTCCGCCACCCCGAGCTGCGGGGCCTCTTCCCCGCTGCCATGGACTCCCAGCGCGACCGGCTCCTCAAGGCGCTGCTCACCGCCGCCGACCACATGGACAACGCGGCCGTGCTGACGGACTATCTGCAGAACCTGGGTCGTGGCCACCGCAAATACGGCACCCAGCCGGCGCACTACCCCGCCGTCGGCGAGGCCCTGCTCGGCGCGCTGAGCAGGTACGCCACGACGACTTGGGACGAGGAGACCGAGGCCGCCTGGGTGCGGACGTACACCACGATCTCCCAGATCATGATCGACGCGGCGGCCGAGAACGAGCGGGAGGCGCCCGCCTGGTGGCATGGCGAGGTGGTCTCGCACGACCTCCGGACCCCGGACATAGCGATCATCACCGTCCGCCCGGACCAGCCGTACGCCTTCCTGGCCGGGCAGTACACGAGCCTGGAGACGCCCTGGTGGCCGCGGATCTGGCGGCACTACTCCTTCGCCGGGGCACCCCGTACCGACGGTCTGCTCTCCTTCCATGTCAAGGCGGTCCCGGCCGGCTGGGTCTCCAACGCCCTGGTCCACCACGCCCGCCCCGGCGATGTGCTGCGCCTCGGACCGCCGGCCGGCTCGATGACCGTCGACCACACCACCGACAACGGCCTGCTCTGTCTGGGCGGCGGGACCGGCATCGCCCCCATCAAGGCACTGGTCGAGGATGTCGCCGAGCACGGTGAGCGGCGCCCGGTGGAGGTTTTCTACGGGGCGCGCACCGATTACGACCTGTACGACATCGACACCATGCTGCGGCTCCAGCAGACCCACCCCTGGCTGTCGGTCCGCCCGGTGGTGGACGACCGGGCGCAGTTCCCGGACGCCGTGCGCGAGTTCGGGCCGTGGTACGAGTACGACGCTTATCTCTCCGGCCCGCCCGGCATGATCCGCAGCGGTGTCAATGCGCTGCGGGGCCTCGGCATCCCGTTCGACCGGATCCGCCACGACTCGCTCGAAGAACTCGTCGCGGCAGGCGACTAGGACGCGAGAGCGAAAGACGAGTCGGCCCACGTCCGGGGTCGGCCCGGCTCGTCGGAGGTCAGCCCAGGTCGGCAGTCATCCCAGATCGGCGGTCATCCCAGGTCGGCAGTCATCCCAGGTCGGGGGCGTGCATCGCCCGAACGCCCTCGATATTGCCGTCCAGGTAGTGCCGCAGCGACAGCGGTACGAGATGGACGGCCGCGATCCCGACCCGGCTGAACGGCACCCGTACGATCTCGTACTCCCCGCAGGGCTCGTCGATCTCCGGGCCATGCCGTCGTGCGGGGTCCATGGACTCCAGCCGGCAGACGAAGAAGTGCTGCACCTTCACCCCCGTCACACCGCCGTCCGCGATGTGTTCGACGGTGTCGACGAAGCAGGGCACCACATCAGTGATCTTGGCGCCGAGCTCCTCGTCCACCTCCCGGTGGAGCGCGTCGACGACGGTGGAGTCCTCGGGCTCGACCCCGCCGCCGGGCGTGACCCAGTAGGGATCCACGCCGGGTTTGGTTCGCTTGATGAGGACGAGGTCGTCGCCGTCGAGCAGGATGGCGCGTGCGGTGCGCTTGACCACTGGCCGTTCGGTCATGGCTAGAAAATGGCCCGCAACGCAGGTTCTGAAACTCCTGCCCGCCGGGCGGTCACCACTCGACGGCAGCGCGCAGCAGCCACTCGTGCGCCCGCGCGATGTATGGGAGGGCGAGTGTGCCGGTGCGTACGACGAGAAAGTAGGTACGCAGCGGGGGCACCGGAGGATCGAGGAGCGCCACCACCCGCCCGTTCTGAAGAGCCTCCTCGCACAGATAGCGCGGCAGTACGGCGAGCCCCGCGCCCGAAGCCGCGGTCTCCAGGACGGCCCGCAGGTCGGGGGCGATGACGGCGCCCGCGGCGGCCGGCCGGGAGTCGAAGACGGCGGACCAGTAGCGCGAGACCAGTGGCAGGGACTCGTGGACCTCCACCACGGGCAGCTGCTCGAGCACCACATGGCCCACGCGCAGCACTCCGGGCCCCAGCCGGGCCGCCCAGCGCGGCGAGGCGACCAGCACGTGCTCCTCGTCACAGAGCGGGGTCGCCGTGAGCAGTGAACCGCGCGGCCGGGCCGTGGTGATGGCCAGATCGTGATGCCCGGCGGCCAGCCCCTCCAGCGTCTCCTCGGCGGTCCCGAACGAGGCCCGCAGCGCGAGCCCCTGCGAGATCAGCGGGGTGAGGGCGGGCAGGGCGCGCAGCGAGGTGAACTCCGGGGGACCGGCGAGATGCAGGGTCCGTACGCCCGACTCCTCGTCGAGGCCGCTCTCGGTGATCTCCACCAGGGCGTCCAGATGCGGCGCTGCCCGGTGCGCGAGCTCGTCGCCGATGGTCGTGGGGGTCACGCCGCGGGCCTGGCGCAGGAACAGCGGGCGCCCCAACTGGCGCTCCAGCGTGCGGATCTGGCCGGTCACCGCGGGCTGGGAGAGACCGAGGAGCGCGGCGGCGCGGGTGAAGGAGCCGGCCCGGTGCACCGTGACGAATGTGCGCAGCAGGGCCAGATCCATGCCATGCCCCTCTCGACCGACGATGCCCGCGGACTCGGACAACTATAAATATGTCGATAGGTCGCTGTCGCTACTGTGATTGGACACTGACGCAGAGTCAACTAGCCTTGGTCACGCGGTTCTTCGTGTGGGGAACCGAGGGCGGTCCGAGCCATGAGGGGGGAGGCTCGGGCCGCCCGTTGTACGTAACCGGGCTCAGCCTCCGACGTACCCCGGCGTACGCCCCCGTCCACCGCGCAGCCTCGCTCCGCGCCCCGGCTCGCACCTCCCGACGGCCGAAAAGCGCCCAACCCGCGCCCCCCCGGAACGGCGCTACCCCGCCGCCTCGTCCAGCGCCCGCAGCACATCCGCCACCAGGTCCTCCGCGTCTTCCGCGCCCGCCGAGAAGCGGATGAAACCCTCCGGCACCGCGTCGCCGCCCCAGCGACCGCGCCGTTCCGCCGTGGAGCGCACCCCGCCGAAGCTCGTCGCGTCGTCCACCAGCCGCAGGCCCTCCAGGAAGCGCTCCGCGTGCCCGCGATCGGGCAGCACGAACGAGACCACGCAGCCGAAGCGCCGCATCTGCTGCGAGGCGATCTTGTACGAGGGGTCGCTCGGCAGCCCGGGGTAGCGCAGCCCCGTCACTTCGTCGCGACCGCCCAGCGCCCCAGCGAGCGCCAGCGCATTGGCGCACTGCCGCTCGATCCGCAGTTGCAGTGTGGCCAGCGAACGGTGCGCGAGCCATGCCTCCATCGGCCCCGGAATCGCCCCGACGACCTTGCGCCATCGCCGTACGCCGGCCGCCAACTGAGGATCACGGCAGGTCACATGGCCGAGCAGGATGTCGCCGTGCCCCGTCATGCCTTTGGTGTCGCTGGCCACCGAGAAGTCCGCCCCCAGGTGCAGCGGGCGCTGCCCGAGCGGCGTCGCGAGGGTGTTGTCGACCGCGACCAGCGCGCCGGCCGCGTGCGCCGCCTCCGTCAGCCGCCGCACGTCGCACACATCGAGCCCAGGATTGGAGGGAGTCTCGATCCACAGCAGTTGCGCCCCGTCCAGGACGGAAAGCTGTGCGTCGTCGCCGGTCGGGGCGGTCCTGACCTCGACGCCGTACGCCTCGAGCCGTTCGCGTACGAGCGGTAGCGCCTGATAGCCGTCATTCGGCAGAACCACCGTGTCCCCGGCCTTCAGCTGGGAGAAGAGCACGGCTGAGCTCGCCGCCATCCCCGAGGCGAAGGTCACGGTCTCGACGGGTTCCCCCGGCGCCTCCAGTTCGCCGATCGCCCGTTCCAGATGGGTCCAGGTCGGATTCTCGTCACGCCCGTAGGTGTACGGCCCGGTGGGCTCGCCCGGCAGATGGAAGTGGGCAGCGAAGACCGGTCCCGGCAGGGCCGGTTCGTACTTCACCGGCACGGGCAGCCCCGCGCGTACCGCCCTGGTTCCTTCCCCTGCCTGTGCCGGGACACCGTTTCCTTCGCTCATACCGCACGCTCCTCGACTGCCGTCCGTACCGCGTCGAGCAGACCCTCGCTCGCCGCCTCCACCATCTTCAGGCACTCCCGAAGCCGCAGACGCGATACCCAGACCTCACACGGTGTTCAGTCCTTGTCGGGCAGGGCGACATTCATTGCCCAGGAAACGACCGAGATGATCAGGCCGCCGAGCACGGCGGTCCAGAAGCCCTCGACATGGAAGTTCAGATCGACCGCGTCGGCCAGCCAGGAGGTCAGCAGCAGCATGAGGGCGTTGATGACCAGCGTGATCAGCCCCAGGGTGAGGATGAACAGCGGTAGCGTGAGCAGCTTCACGACGGGCTTGACGAGGAAGTTGACCAGCCCGAAGAGCAGCGCCACCAGGATCAGGGTCAGCGCCTTCTTGCCGGTGCTGTCTCCGGTCAGCGTTATGTCCTGCAGCACCCAGATGGCCACGGCCAGGGCTGCGGCGTTGGCGATCGTCTTGACTACGAAATTCTTCATGTGTCTGATCGTGGCAGACGTGATCGGACCAAGGGCAGGGGCGGACGGACGATGAAGGCATTCCGACTGGACGAGCTGGAGGCGGAGCGCGCCGCCAATGACGGCGCGTATCTGCAGTTCCTTCGCGAACGGAATATGTCGGTCGGGCTGTACGCACTGGACGCCGGCGAGCTGGACCCGCAGCTGCCCCACCGCCAGGACGAGGTCTACTTCGTCGTCAGCGGCCGCGCCGCCGTCACGGTGGGGACGGAGACGACGCAGGTCGGACGCGGCAGCGTGGTCTACGTCCCGGCCGGAGTGGCCCACAAGTTCCATCACATCACCGAGGATCTGCGGGTGATGGTGGTCTTCTCTCCCCCTGAGAGCTGACCGGAAGCACCGCCGATCCCTAGGGGTTCGGTCAGGGGAGATCAAGGGCTCGCGGGCCCCCGCACACCACCCCCTCCCGCCTAGCATCGAGGCAGGAACCCAATGAAACGAGGTAAGGACGATGGCTGTGCGGGAAGTATTCGCGGGGATGCCGTGGTGGATCAAGTGGGTCGCGGTGCCCGTCATCGCCCTTGTCGTATTCGGAGGACTGATCACGAGCGTCGTCGGCTTTGTGATCGGACTGCTCTTCAAGATCCTTGTCTTCGTCGCCCTGGTCAGTGGACTCGTCTTTGTCGTACGGAAGTTCGTGTCGTCGTCGAGCTCACGCAGCGACTGGTAGCCCGTGCCCGTCCGGGCGTTAGCCCGGGCGGGGGAACGCTCCGACAAACCCCCACAGCCTCACGGGGACGGCCATTACAGTGACAACCCCGCTGCCGCCCCCACGGGAAATCCGCCCTTGGGAAGTACGCGCGGCGGGCCGCGGGGGCGGCCCCCGCAGGCGGGCGCGCTGCCCGTCACCATGCCTGGGGGTGACCTTTGGCCACGGCTACGAACGCTCCTGCCCCTACCCTGATCGTTTCGGTGCAACGGGTGATGAGGCTGCTGGAGGCCGTGAACTCCCATCCGGACGTGGCCCCCGCGAAGCAGCTCGCGCGCGAGGCGCTCGCGCACCGGCGGGACGCCATCGGAGTCCCGGTCTACTTCGCGGTCTACCGCGAGGGTGAGATCGAGATCGTCGCCGTCGCCGACACCCCGTATGCGCCCGCCGTCGCCGAGTGGGCCGACTTCCGTGAGACCGGACATGCCCATGCGCTCGGCCAGTGTCTGCTGAGCCAGCTCGACGAGCAGGGCCGCAGCGACCATCTGGACCGCCACCCCGTGCAGCTCGTCACCCCTTGTTCCGTAAGCGACCGGCGTGCGCTGCTGGAGCGGCTCGCGTCGACGGAGCGGATGCAAACGGTCGTGGAGCGACAGGAGTACGCGCTCGGTACCGTCTGTGCCGCCATTCCGATCACGGTCGGATCCGGTGCCGCCGTGATGGGCATTTCGCTCCCGCTCCACCAGGAAGAACGGTTGCTTCCTGCGGTCGAACAACTACGTGACGCCATCGGAGGACTTCTGGGCTCCATAGCGTTCTCTATCAGTATCTGAAGAATCACTCCTTGTGATCTGCCAGTCCTTACAGGACGATTACGTCAAAAGGCCATGGGGATCATTCCTGGCCGTTTTCAGCTGAGTTCTTCACTGCTTCATCTACTGCGGGGTACATGATGCGCGAGTCGGTCCAGGCCGAGGTCCTGATGAGTTTCCATGTCTCCGAGGAGCTCTCTTTCCGGATCCCGGTGGAGCTCCGGTACGAGACGGGGGATCCGTACGCGGTGCGGATGACCTTCCATCTGCCCGGCGATGCCCCTGTGACCTGGGCTTTCGGGCGCGAGTTGCTGCTGGACGGCATCAATGTGCCGAGCGGCGACGGTGATGTGCACATCGCTCCGACCGGTCAGGGGCTGTCCGACGTCGCCATCCGGCTCCAAGTCGGCGGCGACCGGGCGCTGTTCCGGGTGAGCGCGGCCCCGCTCGTGGCCTTCCTGGACCGCACCGACAAGCTGGTGCCGCTGGGGCAGGAGCGTACGCTCGCCGACTTCGAGGACAGTCTGGACGTGGCGCTCGGGCGCATCCTCGCCGAGGAGAACGCCGGCTGAGCAGTCGACGCCGCTACTTCTTGCGGCGGCGGCCCCTGCCGCCCCGAACCGGCGATCCACTCCGTGCCGGTGATTCGTCCGCCGCTGCGGTTCCCGGCCGGTCGGCGGAGACCACCAGGCTCGCGAGTGCGGTGGTCACCGGCACGGCGGCGACAAGTCCGATCGACCCCACCAGGGTCCGTACGATCTCCACCGCCACCAGCTCGCTGTTGGCCACCGTCCCCACACTGCTCTGCGCGATCGAGAAGAGCAGCAGCAGCGGCAACGCGGCGCCCGCGTAGGCCAGTACGAGAGTGTTGACGACGGAAGCGATGTGGTCCCGGCCGATCCTGATCCCGGCCCGGTAGAGCGCCCGTGGGCCCATGCCCGGGTCCGCCTGACGCAGTTCCCAGACCGCCGACGTCTGGGTCACCGTCACATCGTCGAGCACGCCGAGCGAGCCGATGATGATGCCGGCCAGCAGCAGACCGCTCATGTCGATGTTCGGATACAGACCGTGAATCAGACCGGTGTTGTCGTCGGTGTTGCCGGTCAGGCTCGCCCAGCCGATGAAGAGCGAGCCGAGCAGCCCGGTCAGCAGCAGCGAGATCAGCGTGCCGAGGACCGCGACCGATGTGCGAGCGGTGAGGCCGTGGCACAGATAGAGCGAGACCAGCATGATGGCGCTCGCCCCGATCACCGCGACGATCAGCGGATTCGAGCCCTGCAGGATCGCGGGCAGGATGAACAGGGTCAGTACGGCGAACGAGACGGCCAGTGCGATCAGCGCCATCACGCCGCGCATCCGTCCCACCAGCACCACCGCGAGCGCGAAGATCCCGGCCAGCAGCAGCATCGGGAACTGACGGTCCACATCGGTCACGGAGTACTGCAGGTCACGGGGTGCGTCAGGGGCGTACGCCACCACCACGCCCTGGCCCTTGTCCAACTGCCGCGGCGCGTCCGGCTGGACGATCTCGGTGAACGTACGGCCCTTGTCCTTGCCGCTGGTGACCTCGATCGTCGCCTTCTCGCAGCTGCCGCGCTGGGCATTGACCGCCTCGCGCCCCTCGGGCGTGGAGGTGTCGCCGGTCGGCGGGACCTGCGCGGCGTTCACGTCCTTGCAGTTGACCTTGTCGACCTGCACCACCTTGCCCTGCTCGGTCTGCCGGTCGAAACCGACACCGGTGCGCTCATGCCCGGGCGCACCGCCCGGCCAGAGCACGACAAGGCCCACGATGACCGCGGTGGCGAAAGGAATCAGCACGGCGGCGATGACCTTGCGGAGATGCTGTGAGACAGGCGCGGCGGGCCCATGGCTGTGCGAGTGGCCGTGGGGTTCGGGCGTCTGCGGCGAGGGGGTCGGCGAGTAGGTCACCGACCGATCATCGCAAGAACGAGGGGGGCCCTCTGTTCAGCGCGCCAGAAATGACGCTAGCGTGGTGTCACCTTTGCACACGCGGGAGCTCGGAGCACCGGGCTGAGAGGGCGCTGACCTCCGCATTCGCCGACTGGCCGAAGCCAGTACGCCGATTACGGAAGCCGCTGCGTCGACCGCCGAACCTGTTACCGGGTAATGCCGGCGTAGGGAGTAGGTCTCATGACCGTATCGGACGCACGCACGCCTGCCTCGAATCAGAACGACGAGGGCGGGAAGTCCATCGGCTGGCACAAGGGATACGTCGAGGGCTCGCGCCCCGACCTCCGGGTGCCGGTCCGCCAGGTGCACCTCACCAACGGCAAGGACGTGACGCTGTACGACACGTCCGGCCCGTACACCGACCCCACCGTCGAGACCGACGTCCGCCGCGGCCTGCCGCCGCTGCGGGAGAACTGGATCATCGGCCGCGGCGACACCGAGGAGTACGCGGGGCGCCCGGTCCACCCCGAGGACGACGGGATCAAGCACACCTCGCCGAGGGGCGGTCTGCGCAACCTCGACGCGGTCTTCCCGGGCCGCCCGCGCCAGCCCCGACGGGGCCGGGCCGGACAGGCGGTGACGCAGCTCGCGTACGCCCGCCGTGGCGAGATCACGCCGGAGATGGAGTACGTCGCGATCCGCGAGAACGTCTCCCCCGAGGTGGTACGCGAGGAGATCGCGGCGGGCCGGGCCGTCCTGCCTGCCAACGTCAACCACCCCGAGATCGAGCCGATGATCATCGGCAAGCGGTTCCTGGTGAAGGTCAACGCCAACATCGGCAACTCCGCTGTCACCTCCTCCATCGAGGAGGAGGTCGAGAAGATGACCTGGGCGACGCGCTGGGGCGCGGACACGGTCATGGACCTTTCCACCGGCCGCAACATCCACACGACCCGTGAATGGGTGCTGCGCAACTCCCCCGTGCCGATCGGCACCGTGCCGCTCTACCAGGCGCTCGAGAAGGTCGACGGCAAGGCCGAGGAGCTGACCTGGGAGGTCTACAAGGACACGGTCATCGAGCAGGCCGAGCAGGGTGTCGACTACATGACGGTCCACGCGGGCGTGCTGCTGCGGTATGTGCCGCTGACGGCCCGCCGCAAGACCGGCATCGTCTCGCGCGGCGGCTCGATCATGGCGGCCTGGTGCCTGGCGCACCACAAGGAGTCGTTCCTGTACGAGAACTTCGAGGAGCTCTGCGAGATCCTCGCCTCGTACGACGTGACGTACTCCCTCGGCGACGGTCTGCGGCCCGGCTCGATCGCGGACGCCAACGACGAGGCGCAGTTCGCGGAGTTGCGCACGCTCGGGGAACTCAACTCCATCGCCAAGCGTTTCAATGTGCAGACGATGATCGAAGGACCCGGTCACGTCCCGATGCACAAGATCAAGGAGAACATCGACCTCCAGCAGGAGATCTGCGAGGAGGCCCCCTTCTATACGCTCGGCCCGCTCACCACGGACGTGGCTCCGGCGTATGACCACATCACCTCCGGCATCGGGGCGGCGATGATCGCCTGGTGGGGCACGGCGATGCTCTGCTACGTCACGCCCAAGGAACACCTGGGCCTGCCCAACCGTGATGACGTGAAGACCGGCGTCATCACCTACAAGATCGCGGCGCATGCGGCAGATCTCGCCAAGGGGCACCCGGGTGCGCAGGAGTGGGACGACGCGCTGTCCGACGCGCGCTTCGAGTTCCGGTGGGAGGACCAGTTCAATCTGGCCCTCGACCCGGACACGGCACGGGAGTTCCACGACGAGACGCTCCCGGCGGAGCCGGCGAAGACCGCGCACTTCTGCTCGATGTGCGGCCCGAAGTTCTGCAGCATGAAGATCTCGCAGGACATCCGGCGGCGGCACGGCGGCTCGCAGCAGTCCGAGCAGTCCCAGCAGTCTCAGCGGGAGATCGAGGACGGCATGGCGGAGAAGTCCAAGGAGTTCGCCGCCGCGGGCAACCGCGTCTATCTTCCGATCGCGGAATGACGGCGGAGTGATCTCGCAATGACGTGCCGCCACGAGCGCCGGCCGGGGCTCACTCCGGCTGGTGCTCGGGGCCGCCGAATTCCGGGCTGGTGAAGTCCGGGCTGGTGAAGGTGGGCCGCTGTCCCGCTGTCGAGCCCTCGCTCGGGCTTGAGTAGTCCGGGCCGCTGTAGCCGATCTTGGGGATACGGCTCACATGGCGCGGCGGGTCCGCGGAGGTCGGGTCGGCGCTGGGGTCCGCCAGCGCTGCCCGCAGGAAGGGCAGCAGTCCGCGCTCCAGCAGGGCGTGCCGCCAGGCTTCCTTGGCCCGCGCCACCTCGTCGGGCAGCTCGCCCGTCGACTCCTCGGCCGGGACTTGTGTCGCGCCGTTGCGCAGGGCGGTGAGCAGCAGCCCGATCGCGGCGACCAGGATGGCGGCCGCCGTGAGAGCCCCGAAGAACCAGCCCGCGGAAACCAGGGCCTCCGCGAACGACGGCGTGGGGCTGAGCATCTTCAGGATGTAGCCGACCAGCAGGAAGATCACCGCGGCCGTCCCGGCGAGCACCGGGGCGAGCACGGCTATGACGGCGGCGAACCCCGCGCCGCGTTCGGAGGCCTCGCCGACGGCGGGGGACAGCACGGAGTTGTGCATGGAGGCGGTGGCCGCGGGGCTTCGCATCTCCTCGCGGACCTTTGTGTAGTACTCGTACTCGGCAGCGGCGGCGGTGGTGATCAGTGCCGTCGCGTTCAGGGCCATCGTGCGCAGCTGTTCGGTGTTCAGGCGCTGCCCCACGGCAGCGAGATCCGGACGGTCATGGGCGTTGCGCAGTGCGTCGTCGAGGATGCGCTCGTACTCGGCGCGGTCCTCGGTCAGCAGGTGCGGAGCGCTGTTCATCTGCATCCCCCGATGCTCCGTAGGGCCGGATTGCCCGCATCGACCGGGCGGTTGGGCAGAAACGGAGGAGAGCCTGCTACGGATAAGCCGATGGTAGAGCGGTTACGGCACGGGGTGACAGGGGGTTTGAGTAAATCGCCTGTCGGGCTTGGATCAGTTGGACAGGGGAAGCTGGACGACAAGGAGCTTTCCAGCCATGGTCACGCCGCCGTCCATGGCGATCGCCAGGCCGTCCGCGTACACATGCGGGCCCTCGACGACCGGGCGCGCGTCGTCCTCGCCGTCCTCGGTGCCCACCTCGCCCAGCAGATACGGAATGGGGCTGTGGCCGTGCACGACGCGGCGGCCGCCGTAGGCGGTGAGCAGTTCGCGTACGGCCTGCGGCCCAGCGTCGTCGCGGAAGGCGAAACGCTTGGTGAACTTGCGAAACAGGTCCCAGCACTCGTCGGCGTCATTTCGGGTGAGGATCGCGTGGACGGTGTCGTTGACGTCCTCGATGGTGTCGCCGTACTCCAGATAGGCGGTGGTGTCGGAGTGCATCAGCAGATGCTCGTCCTCCTCGATCACCGCGTCGAGGCGTGCCATCCACTGCAGATGGACGTCCTGCAGCCGGTCCATGTCGGTCTTCTGGCCGCCGTTGAGCAGCCAGGCGGCCTGGAAGGTGGCGGTGCCTGCACCGGAGTTGACGGGGGTGTCGCCGAATCGCTTCGCGCCGAGCAGCAGCAGTTCGTGATTGCCCATCAGAGCCTTGCAGTAGCCGCCGGCTGCCGCGGCCTCGGCGGAGAGCCGCATGACGAGGTCGATGACGCCGATGCCGTCGGGGCCGCGGTCGGTGAAGTCGCCGAGGAACCAGAGGCGTGCATGGTCCGCGGCCCAGTGGCCGTCGGCGTCGATGAGGCCCTGTTCGGCCAGGGCCTCGACGAGTTCGTCGAGATAGCCGTGGACGTCGCCGACGACATAGAGCGGGCCGAGGCCTTCGGGGGTGGGCGTCTCGTCCGGTGTGACCTGCACCTGGACGGTGTCGCCCGGACCGCCGCGGCCGATCACCGGCAGATCGCGCGCGGTGGGGGTGTAGCCGTCCGGAGCCTCGCCCTCCGGGACGGCGTTGCCGGGGTGGGCGGACTCCGGGGATTCCGGGGACTGCTGCGTCGGCTGCGTGTGCGACGGCACCTGCTCCCGCGAAGGCACCTGCTCGTGCGGCGTAGTAGCCGGGTGCTCCTGCGGCGGCAGCTGCGAGTGTGCGGGAATTTGCGGATGCGCCGGAACCTGCGACTGCACGGGAACCTGCGACTGCACGGGAACCTGCGCGTACGGCGGAACGCGGAAGTCGCGCAATGTTGCCGTCCGCACCACGGGTCCTTGACCGGCCCCCTGAGTCATCGACCCCTCCACACCGTCGCGCCGCCGTTCACCTCTCGGCCCAGCCTGGTCGGGGTGGTCCGCGGTGTCGTCCGCCCATCATAGGAATGAGGTCCGCGCTGTGTGACGCACCAGGGGTGGTGAATCCGGTTGCACCCCTGGTTCGCCGGTTGTTTCGTCCTGATTGGGAAGATCTAGTCCGATGAAGGGGATCGCGGGGGGCTGACAGTCGTCCGCGAAGGGCGGCGCTGCGAGGACGTCCGGACGATCAGTTCGGTAGGTATCACCTGCTCGACCGGCCGGTCTTCGTCGATTCCCTCGATGGCGTCGATGAGGAGCTGGACGACCGCAGTGCCGATTCTGCGTGGTTTGAGCGAGAGCGTGGTGATGGGTGGCTCGGTGGTGGCGTACACGGTCGACTCACTGCAGCAGATGAGCAGCAGATCGTCGGGGACTCGCAGTCCGTACCGCCGGGCGGCGGCGAGGAGATCGGTGCCGTTGGGGTCGAAGAGTCCGTAGACCGCGTCGGGCCTGTCCGGGCGGGCGAGCAGCCGGTCGGCGGCGACGGCGCCGGCGCACGGGTCGTGGGCGGGGTAGGACTCGTAGACCGGGTCCTGGCCCACGCGCTCGCACCAGTTCAGATAAGCGGTGGTGGACAGGCGGGTGTAGGTGTCCGTGGTGGTGCCGGTGAGCAGGCCGATCCGGCGGGCGCCGGCGGCGGCGAGATGGTCGAGCAGATCGAGTACGGCGGTTTCGTGGTCGTTGTCGACCCAGGCGGTGACCGGGAGCGTGCCGGCCGGGCGGCCGTCGGAGACGACGGGGAGGCCCTGGCGGACGAGTTCGGTGACGACGGGGTCGTGGTCGGAGGGGTCGATGACGACGGTGCCGTCGAGGGCGACGTTCGACCAGACGTCATGGCGTGAGGTGGCGGGGAGAATGACGAGGGCGTAGCCGCGGGCGAGCGCGGCGGAGGTCGCGGCTCTCGCCATTTCGGCGAAGTACGCGAACTCTGTGAAGGTGAAAGGTTCATCCCCGTACGTCGTCACGGTCAGGCCGATCAAGCCCGACTTTCCGGTACGGAGCGTTCGGGCCGCGGCGGAGGGCCGGTAGCCCAGCCGGTCGGCGACCTCGCGGACATGTCGGCGGGTGGCGTCCGGGAGCCGGCCCTTGCCGTTGAGTGCGTCTGAGACAGTCGTGATGGAGACTCCGGCTGCGGCGGCCACGTCTCGGATGCCCGCCCGACTCCGCCTGCTGCCCCGCCGGGATGTCTCCGTCCGGCTCACCTGGTGCTTCCCTGCTGCTGTCATGGCGAGCCGATAGTAGGGCTCGCGTGGGCGGTTGAGCCGGTCGCATATTCACTCGTTGACAGGCACGTTTCTGCATGATCGTTCTTACTCAACCGCCTTGGAAATCAAGGGACTTGAGTGATCATCCCATAACGTCTCGGGTGTGGAGAGGTGCAGGCCTCTCGAATGGTCGATGTTGCGAAGAGGTCTCAACTCACTAGTACGGGCGATGCGCGCCACGGAGCGAGCTACCGGCGCACGCTATGGGAGAAGGCGCTCCCCCCTTTCCCGGACGCTGCCGTTCGCAGTGGCCGGGAATCCTCATAAGGTGAGAAGTATTCGAAGCTGCTGATTGCAACTGATGGCACGAGGAGGACCTGCGGTGAGCGAGACGAGCCCCAAGCTGCGCGCCGAGCTGGACGGCATTCCCACCTATAAGCCGGGCAAGCCCGCCGCTGCAGGCGGCCCGGTCGCGTACAAACTGTCGTCCAACGAGAACCCTTATCCGCCGCTTCGGGGTGTGATGGAGAGCGCGATCGCCGCGGCGCAGAGTTTCAATCGCTACCCCGACATGGCCTGTACCGGTCTGATGAATGAGCTGGCTGACCGCTTCGGCGTGCCCGTGACGCACCTGGCCACCGGCACCGGCTCGGTGGGCGTCGCTCAGTCGCTGCTGCAGTCCACTTCGGGCCCGGGCGACGAGGTCATCTATGCCTGGCGGTCCTTCGAGGCGTACCCGATCATCACCCGGATCAGCGGGGCGAAGCCGGTGCAGGTGCCGCTGACCGCCGGTGACGTGCACGATCTGGATGCGATGGCCGACGCGATCACCGACCGGACCCGGCTGATCTTCGTCTGCAACCCCAACAACCCGACCGGCACGGTGGTGCGCCGGGCGGAGCTGGAGCGGTTCCTGGACCGGGTGCCGTCGGATGTCCTGGTGGTGCTGGACGAGGCCTACCGCGAGTTCATCCGCGACGCCGATGTCCCGGACGGCACCGAGATCTACCGCAACCGCCCCAATGTGGCGGTGCTGCGCACCTTCTCCAAGGCATACGGCCTGGCAGGGCTGCGGGTCGGCTTCGCGATCGCTCATGAGCCGGTGGCCGCCGCGCTGCGCAAGACCGCGGTCCCCTTCGGCGTCACGCAGCTCGCGCAGGACGCGGCGGTCGCCTCGCTGCGTGCCGAGGACGAGCTGCTGGGCCGGGTCGGCTCGCTGGTTGCCGAGCGCACGCGGGTGTACGACGGGCTCGTCGAGCAGGGCTGGACCGTGCCCGAGACTCAGGCGAACTTCGTCTGGCTGCGGCTCGGCGACCGTACGGTCGACTTCGCGGCGGCCTGCGAGAAGGCCGGCGTCGTGGTGCGGCCGTTCGCGGGTGAGGGTGTACGGGTCACCATCGGGGAGAACGAGGCCAACGACATCTTCCTGCACACCGCCGAGGCGTTCCGCAAGGAGATCTAGCCGGTCCAGGGCAGCTGCCCGGCGGGCCATCAGACACGTGTCTGCACCCGCCGGCCCAGCAAGCTGTTGAAGTTCTTGGGGAGAGACACCCGAAGAGGTACCCCCGCTCGAAGGTTCGGATTTCGTATGAGCCATAATGCTTGTGAATGTGAACGCGTTCACAAGCGTGCCCTGATCATCCAGAGATCGGTCGGATTAAAGGGGTAAACCGCCGCTGTGGCCATGGCGATGTAAGGAGAAGACGACGTGGACCTAGCTCTGGCGCCGGAAACCTTGGCGCGATGGCAGTTCGGCATCACCACCGTCTACCACTTCCTCTTCGTCCCCCTGACGATCTCGCTCGCCGCGCTCACAGCCGGCCTGCAGACCGCCTGGGTGCGGACGGAGAAGGAGAAGTACCTCAAGGCCACGAAGTTCTGGGGCAAGCTCTTCCTGATCAACATCGCCATGGGTGTCGTCACCGGCATCGTCCAGGAGTTCCAGTTCGGCATGAACTGGTCCGACTACTCGCGCTTCGTCGGTGACATCTTCGGCGCCCCGCTCGCCTTCGAGGCGCTGATCGCGTTCTTCTTCGAGTCCACCTTCATCGGGCTGTGGATCTTCGGCTGGGACAAGCTGCCCAAGAAGATCCATCTGGCCTGCATATGGATGGTGTCGATCGGCACCATCCTCTCCGCGTACTTCATCCTGGCCGCCAACTCCTGGATGCAGCACCCCGTCGGCTACCGGATCAACGAGGAGCGCGGGCGGGCCGAGCTCACCGACTTCTGGCACGTGCTGACCCAGAACACCGCGCTCACCCAGTTCTTCCACACCATGACGGCCGCATTCCTCGTCGGCGGCGCCTTCATGGTCGGTATCGCCGCCTTCCATCTGGCGCGCAAGAAGCACATCCCGGTGATGCGCACCTCACTGCGGCTCGGGCTGATCACCGTGATGGTCGCCGGACTGCTCACCGCGGTCAGCGGTGACCTTCTCGGCAAGGTCATGTTCAAGCAGCAGCCGATGAAGATGGCCGCCGCAGAGGCGCTGTGGGACGGCGAGGCGCCGGCTCCCTTCTCGGTCTTCGCGTACGGAGACGTCGACGCCGGCCACAACAAGGTCGCCATAGAGGTGCCAGGGCTGCTGTCCTTCCTGGCCAACGACGACTTCGACTCGTACGTCCCCGGCATCAACGACGTCAACAAGTCCGAGCAGGAGAAGTTCGGGCCCGGCGACTACCGGCCCAACATCCCCGTCGCGTACTGGGGATTCCGCTGGATGATCGGCTTCGGCATGGCGTCCCTCACCATCGGGCTGATCGGTCTCTGGCTCACCCGGAAAAAGTTCATGCTGCCGCCGGGGTTGCGGACGGGCGAGGACGAAGTGCCGCATCTGGTGCTCTTCAAGAACCAGGCGCTGAACCCCAAGCTCACCAAGTGGTACTGGATCGTCGCCCTCTGGACCATGCTCTTCCCGCTGATCGCCAACTCCTGGGGTTGGATCTTCACCGAGATGGGGCGTCAGCCGTGGGTCGTGTACGGAGTGCTGCGCACCCGCGACGCCGTCTCCCCCGGCGTCTCGCAGGGGGAAGTGCTCACCTCGATGCTCGCCTTCACCCTGCTCTACGCGGTGCTCGCCGTCATCGAGGTCAGGCTGCTGGTGAAGTACATCAAGGCCGGACCGCCCGAGCTCACCGAGGCCGACCTCAACCCGCCCACCAAGATCGGCGGCGACGACCGTGACGCCGACCGGCCGATGGCCTTCTCGTACTGAGGCCCTGAGGAGCTGCTGAGGCATGGAACTTCACGACGTCTGGTTCGTACTCATCGCCGTCCTGTGGATCGGCTACTTCTTCCTCGAAGGCTTCGACTTCGGGGTCGGCGTCCTGACCAAGCTGCTGGCCCGGGACCGGACCGAGCGGCGGGTCCTGATCAACACCATCGGACCCGTCTGGGACGGCAACGAGGTATGGCTGCTGACCGCGGGCGGCGCGACCTTCGCCGCCTTCCCCGAGTGGTACGCCACGCTCTTCTCCGGCTTCTATCTGCCGCTGCTGCTCATCCTGGTCTGCCTGATCGTGCGCGGAGTCGCCTTCGAGTACCGGCACAAGCGGGACGAGGAGCGGTGGCAGACCAACTGGGAGCACGCGATCTTCTGGACTTCGCTGGTGCCGGCCGTGCTGTGGGGCGTCGCCTTCGGCAACATCGTGCGGGGCGTGAAGATCGACGGGCAGAAGGAGTACGTCGGCAACTTCTTCGACCTGCTCAACCCGTACGCGATGCTGGGCGGGCTGGTCACACTGACCCTCTTCACCTTCCACGGTGCGGCGTTCACCGCGCTGAAGACGGTGGGGGACATCCGGATGCGGGCCCGCGCTCTGGCGCTGAAGCTTGGGCTGCTCACCGCCGCGCTAGCGCTCGGTTTCCTGAGCTGGACCCAGGTCTCGCGCGGTGACGGCAGCAGTCTGGTCGCGATGATCGTCGCGGTGCTGGCGCTGGTCGGGGCCGTTGTGGCGATCAAGGCGGGCCGCGAAGGCTGGTCGTTCGCCCTGTCGGGAGTGACGATCGTGGCCGCGTTCGCGATGCTCTTCCTGACGCTCTTCCCCAACGTCATGCCGTCCTCCCTCAATGAGGAGTGGAGCCTGACGGTCACCAACGCCTCGTCGAGTCCGTACACCTTGAAGATCATGACCTGGTTGGCAGGCATCGCCACGCCGCTGGTGCTGCTCTACCAGGGCTGGACGTACTGGGTGTTCCGCAAGCGGATCGGTACGCAGCACATCGCCGATGCCCATTAGTGGGGGATGTTTCACGTGAAACCGATCGACCCACGTCTGCTCCGGTACGCCCGGGCCACCCGTCGCTTTCTGATCGCGGTGGTGCTCCTCGGACTTGTCGGGGCGTCGCTGGTCGTCGCCCAGGCGATGCTGATCGCCGAAGTGGTGGTGGGGGCCTTCCAGAAGGGGCTCTCCACCTCCGGCCTCGGTATGCCGCTGGCGCTGCTGGCGGCGGTCGCGGTCGGCCGGGCAGTCGTGTCCTGGCTGACCGAACTGGCCGCGCACCGGGCGAGCGCGGCGGTCAAGTCGGAACTGCGCGGGCGGCTGCTGGAGCGGGCTGCCGAGCTGGGGCCGGGCTGGCTGAGCGGACAGCGCACAGGCTCGCTGGTGGCGCTCGCGACCCGCGGTGTCGATGCGCTGGACGACTACTTCTCGCGCTATCTGCCGCAGTTGGGGCTCGCGGTGGTGGTGCCGGTGGCGGTGCTGGCACGGATCGTGACCGAGGACTGGGTCTCGGCGGCGGTCATTGTGGTGACGCTGCCGCTGATTCCGCTGTTCATGGTGCTCATCGGCTGGGCCACCCAGGCGCGGATGGACCGCCAGTGGCGGCTGCTGTCCCGGCTGTCGGGGCACTTCCTGGATGTGGTCGCCGGTCTGCCGACACTGAAGGTGTTCGGGCGGGCGAAGGCGCAGGCCGAGTCGATCCGGTCCATCACCTCGGAGTACCGGCAGGCCACACTGCGGACGCTGCGGATCGCGTTCCTCTCGTCGTTCGCGCTGGAGCTGCTGTCGACGCTCTCGGTGGCGCTGGTGGCCGTCGGCATCGGGATGCGGCTGGTCCACGGGGACCTGGATCTGTACACGGGGCTGGTGATCCTGATCCTGGCGCCCGAGGCGTATCTGCCGATCCGGCAGGTGGGGGCGCAGTATCACGCGGCGGCCGAGGGGCTTTCGGCCGCGGAGGAGATCTTCCGGGTACTGGAGACCGAGCCGCGGGCGGGCGGTACCGGGGAACCGGGCACGCTGCGGCTGGAGTTGGACGGGGTGACCGTCCGCCATACGGGGCGCAGCGAGGCGTCGTTGAACGCGGCTTCGCTGGTGGTGGAGCCCGGCGAGACGGTCGCGCTTGTCGGGCCGAGCGGCGTCGGAAAGTCGACGCTGCTTGACGTACTGCTGGGGTTCGTGGAGCCGGCCGAGGGGCGAGTGCGGGTCGGCGGCGCGGATCTCGCCAGTCTTGATCTGGACCGGTGGCGGGAGCGGATCGCCTGGGTGCCGCAGCGCCCGTATCTCTTCGCGGGGACGGTCGCGGAGAACCTACGGCTGGCGCGGCCGGACGCCGATGAGACAGCGGTGCGGGAAGCGCTGCGGGACGCCGGCGCGTACGACTTCGTGACCGCACTCCCCCAGGGTGTGGACACTCTGCTCGGGGAGGACGGCGCGGGGATCTCGGCCGGTCAGCGGCAACGGCTCGCGCTGGCCCGGGCGTTCCTCGCTGACCGGCCGCTGCTGCTGCTCGACGAGCCGACGGCGGCGCTGGACGGGGAGACGGAGGCGGGCATCGTCGACGCGGTACGGCGGCTGGCGGAGGGGCGGACGGTGCTGCTGGTGGTCCACCGCCCGGCGCTGCTGGCCGTGGCGGACAGGGTGGTGGAGCTGCGGGCGCCTGTGAGCGCCGTGGGAGGGGGCTCGGTCGAGGGGCTGCGTCCGGCTTCGCTGGACGGTACGGGAGAGGGCTCGGTCGAGGGGCTGCGTCCGGCGGCTTCGCCGGAGGGCGCGGGAGGGGGCTCGGTCGAAGGGCTGTGTCCCTCGGCTTCGCCGGAGGGGGTCAAGGAACTGCATCCCTCCGGGTCCGACTTGGCTGCCCTTGCGCGGGTACGGGGGATGGCCGGGGAGCTGCGGGGGCGCTTCGCGCTCGGGCTGCTGCTCGGCAGCCTCGCTCTGGGATCCGCGGTGGGGCTCATGGCCGTATCCGGCTGGCTCATCTCGCGCGCCTCCGAGCACCCGCCGGTGCTCTATCTGATGGTGGCCGTGACTGCGACCCGGGCCTTCGGTATCGGGCGGGCCGTCTTCCGGTACGCCGAGCGGCTCGTCTCGCACGACGCCGTGCTGCGGATGCTCGCCGAGCTGCGGGTCGCCGTCTACCGCAGGCTCGAGCGGATCGCGCCCGCCGGGCTGCGGCAGGCCCGGCGCGGCGATCTGCTGTCCCGGCTCGTTGCCGATGTGGACGCCCTGCAGGACTACTGGCTGCGCTGGCTGCTGCCCGCGGGCGTGGCCGTCGTCGTGGGAGCGGGGTCCGTCGGCTTCACGGCGTGGCTGCTGCCCGAGGCCGGGGCGGTGCTCGCCGTCGGCCTCCTCGTCGCTGGGGTGGCCGTCCCGCTGATCAGCGGGACCTGTGCACGGCGGGCCGAGCGGGAACTCGCCCCCGCGCGCGGGGCGCTGGCCATCCGGGTCGTCGACCTCCTGCGCGGGACCGCCGAACTGACCGTCGCCGGAGCGCTGAAGGGCCGGCTGGACAAGACGCGGGAGGCCGACCGGTGGCTGACCCGGATCGCCTCGCAGGGCGCCGCGGCCACCGCGCTCGGCGGCGGGCTCTCCGCGCTGGCCTGCGGGCTGACCGTCGTGTGCGCCGCGTTCGCCGGGGTGCAGGCGGTGCGTGACGGGCGGCTCGACGGGGTGTCCCTGGCGGTCGTGTTGCTCACTCCGCTCGCCGCGTTCGAGGCGGTCACCGGGCTTCCGACGGCAGTGCAGTACCGGCAGCGGGTCAAGCGGAGCGCCGAGCGGGTGTACGAGGTGCTGGACGCGCCCGTCCCCGTACACGAACCGGAGTCGCCACTCACCCCGCCCGGGACGGCATTCCCGCTCGAAGTGCGGGGCCTTCGGGCCCGGTACGCCGGGCAGGAGCGGGACGCACTCGACGGCGTCGATCTGACGCTGACCGCGGGGAAGCGCATTGCCGTCGTCGGGACCTCGGGGTCGGGGAAGACCACCCTTGCGCAGGTGCTGCTCCGCTTCCTGGATGCCAGGGAGGGGGCGTACACGATCGGCGGCGTGCAGGCGGCCGCGCTCGACGGGGACGCGGTCCGGCGCTTCGTCGGGCTGTGTGCGCAGGACGCGCATCTCTTCGACAGTTCCGTACGGGAGAACCTCAGGCTCGCGCGTACGGCGGCGACGGAGGACGAGCTGAGGCAGGCGCTGGGCAGGGCGAGGCTGATGGAGTGGGTCGACGCGCTGCCCGACGGCCTCGACACCCTCGTCGGCGAGCACGGCGCGCAGCTCTCCGGCGGTCAGCGGCAGCGGCTGGCGCTCGCCCGCGCGCTCCTCGCCGACTTCCCCGTACTCGTACTCGACGAGCCCGCCGAGCATCTCGATCTGGCGACGGCGGACGCGCTGACGGCGGATCTGCTGACGGCGACCGAGGGGCGGACGACGCTGCTGATCACGCACCGGCTGCAAGGCCTGGACGCCGTCGACGAGATCGTCGTCCTGGAAGCGGGGCGGATCGCGCAGCGCGGTTCCTACGCCGAGCTCGCCGCGGCCGAGGGTCTGCTGAGGCGGATGCTGGAGCACGAGCGGGCGGCGGACCTGCTCGGTACACGGTCCTCCGGGTGACCGAGCTGCTGGAAGCCATGCGCTCCGTCGGCTGCGGCCCGGGGATCAAGGAGGACGGCGGGGGTACGACGGTGTCCTGGCAGGCCCTGCGCTAGTCCGGACGGGGCGGGAAATCCCGCACGTCGGCGGGAAACTGAGCCAGGTGGCGGTACGACACCTCACGGGTACCAGGAATCGCCGCGGCTCCGGGCGATTATCCGAGGATGCGCTTGAGACACCGCGACCGGCTGCTGCTCGTCCCGGTTCTGCTGTGCGCGCTCCTTGGCCCGAGCGCGCCCGAGGCCATGGCGTCCGACGGGCCGCAAGCCAGCACCAGCGCCGAGGTGGCGCAGCTGTTCGAGGACGCGGCGAAGGCCACCGCGACCTACGAGCAGGGCAGGCGGAGGGCCGAGGTACAGCGCGACAAGGCGGACGGGCTGCAAATGCAGCTGAACGAGCAACGGGATGAACTCGAAACGATCCGCGACGAGGTGGGCAGCGTCGCCCGCGCCCAGTACCGCACCGGCGGGACGCTCGCGCTCACTGCGCAGCTGCTGCTCGCCAGGAACCCCGACGAAATGCTCCGCGGACGGCGGCTGGCCTGGCAGGCGGGGCTGGCCGTGAACCGGTTGCTCGGCCGGGTCGGGCAGGCCAACCGCAAGCTCACCCTGGTCGAGGGGAAGGCCCGGGCCGCCCGGCGCGAGCTCGATGCCCGCGAGGCGCAGCTGGCGACGATCAAGCGGTCCATCGAAGCGAAGCTGGAGGCCGCGCAGTGGAAGCTGCAGGCTGAGGCGGACCGCAGCGTAGCGGCAGGCACGTGTTCGGGCGCCGTAAAGCTCGGCCGCAGCGGGGGCAAGCCGCCGCGGGGTGCGGCGTGGGTGGCGCCGGTGGAGAAGTACGAACTGTCCGCCGGGTTCAACAGTGCCGGTGAGCGCTGGGCGAAGCGGCACACCGGCCAGGACTTCGCGGTGGGCATCGGGACCCCGGTGCGGGCGATCGGGGCGGGCCGGGTGATCTCCGTCTCCTGCGGCGGCGGCTTCGGAATCGAGGTCGTCGTGCAGCACCCGGGCGGCTACTTCTCGCAGTACGCGCATCTGGCGGCGGTCACCGTCGACCAGGGCGATCGGGTACGCATCGGGCAGTGGATCGGACAGACCGGTACCACGGGCAACTCGACGGGGCCGCACCTGCATTTCGAGGTGCGGCTCACGCCGTATCTGGGGTCCGGGGTGGATCCGGTGGCCTGGTTGAACGCGCGCGGCGTCTGGCTCTAGCAGGTCGCCGCTAAACGTTCTTGAGGATCTGCTCGATGACGACCGCCACGCCGTCATCATTGTTGGCGACAGTCCGTCCGGAGGCCGCGGCGATCACGTCCGGGTGCGCGTTGCCCATCGCGTACGAGGTCCCGGCCCAGGTCAGCATCTCCACATCGTTGGGCATGTCCCCGAAGGCGACGACCTCGTCGGCGGAGATCCCGCGCTGGGCGCAGCAGAGCGCCAGCGTGCTGGCCTTGCTCACGCCCAGACCGCTGACCTCGAGCAGCGCGGTCGGGCTGGAGCGGGTGAAGGACGCGAGCTCGCCGGCGGCCGTACGGGCCAGGGTGAGGAAGCCGTCGGGCGTCAGCTCGGGGTGGTGGGCGAGCAGCTTGATCACTGGGGCGCCGGCGTCGGGATGGTCCTCGTCGAGCAGCTTCTCTGCGGTGGCGACGGTCGCGCCCGGGTCGAGATGGAAGGGCGGGTAGTCCGGCTCGTAGTGGATGCCGGTTGTCAGCTCGACCGCGAAAGAGGTGCCGGGAGCGGCGTCGCGCAGGGTCCGTACGACATCGAGGGCGATGCTCCGCTCCAGGGCGCGGACCTCCAGCAGCTTGCCGCCGGCGTGCAGATCCACGACGGCCGCGCCATTGGCGCAGATGGCCAGCCCATGGCCGTGAACATGCTCGCTGACGACGTCCATCCAGCGGGCCGGCCGTCCGGTGACGAAGAAGACCTCGATCCCCGCGTCCTCGGCGGCGGCGAGGGCGGCGATCGTACGGTCGGACACGGACTTGTCGTCGCGTAGCAGAGTGCCGTCCAGGTCAGTGGCGATCAGCCGGGGGGCAGCGGGCAGCGGGAAGGGATCGGTAGCTGAGGTCACAGATCCATTCTCCCGTACGCCCGCGCACGGGCGTGCGACAGGGCGCACATTTGAGTGTGCACGCGGCACTCCGGGGGCACGTACGCTCGATGCATGCGTTTGAGTACCGTGATCCTCCCTGTTCGCCCCTGGCACAACGGTGGCCGCGACGAGTGGCTCCGAGCCGAGCAGCTCGGCTTCCACACCGCGTACACCTACGACCATCTGTCGTGGCGGTCCTTCCGCGACGGCCCTTGGTACGGCGCGGTCCCGACGCTGACTGCCGCGGCCGCCGCCACCGAGCGGCTGCGTCTCGGCACCCTGGTCACCTCGCCGAACTTCCGGCACCCGGTGACCCTCGCCAAGGAGCTGATCTCGCTCGACGACATCTCCGGCGGACGGATCACGCTGGGAATCGGCGCGGGCGGCATGGGCTTCGACGCGACGGCGCTGGGTCAGGAGGCATGGACACCGCGTGAACGGGCCGACCGGTTCGGCGAGTTCGTGCCGCTGCTCGACCGGCTGCTGACCGAGGACTCCGTGACGTACGAGGGGACCTTCTACTCGGCGGTCGAGGCCCGCAACATCCCCGGCTGTGTGCAGCGGCCCAGGCTGCCCTTCGCCGTCGCGGCCACCGGGCCGCGCGGGCTGAAGCTCGCGGCGAATCACGGGCAGGCATGGGTGACCACCGGCGACCCGAAGCTGTTCGAGACGGGCACGCCCGAGCAGTCCGTCGAGGCCATCCGCGGGCAGATCGAGAAGCTCGGCAAGGCGTGTGCGGACATCGGCCGGGATGTGGCCGAGCTGGACAAGATCCTGCTCACCGGCTTCACCCCGGAACCCGGCCGCGTGCTGGAGTCCCTCGACGCCTTCGTCGACTTCGCGGGCAGGCACTTCGAGCTCGGCTTCACGGAGATCGTGCTGCACGCTCCGATCCCGGACTCGTACTTCGCCGCGGACCAGGCGGTCTTCGAGCAGATCGCGACGGAAGGCCTCGCTCAGCTGACCCGCTGAGCCGGGCCTCGTGGAGGGACGGCCCCATGGCGTCCACCCCCTGACGGCGGCCTACGCGCCGGGGAAGCGCAGAAACTCCGGCGGTACGGCCTCGGTGAGCCAGACGCCGTTGGTGCTGACGTGGAAGAGGTGGCCCGCCTGATGCATCGCCCCGGCGTATACGGAGAGGACGACGGGGCGGCCGCGGCGGGCGCCGACGCGGGTTGCGGTCTCGCGGTCGGGCGAGAGATGGACATGGTGGCGCTTCATCGGGCGCAGGCCTTCGGCGCGGATTGCCTCCAGGCTGCGGGCCACGGTGCCGTGGTAGAGGTATGCGGGCGGCTCGGCCGGGGGGAGGTCCAGATCGACCTCGACGGTGTGGCCCTGATTGGCACGGATGCGCGTGCCGTCGATCGTGAAGCGCTGCTTGTCGTTGACGGCCACGACATGGTCGAGCTCGGCGCGGGTGAACAGGAAGCCGTGCGCGGCCGCGGCCCGCATCAGCTCGTCCACCGCCACCCAGCCGTTCTCGTCGAGTGTGATGCCGAGCCGGTCCGGCTGGTGCCGCAGATGCTTCGAGAGGTACTTCGACACCTTCACGGTGCGTTGTTCATCGGGTCTTGCGTTCATGTCGTCAGCGTGCCCGTCGGCTCGGTCCGGCGCCACCGAAAAAATCGCGCTACAGGTTTGATCCACAGCCAACTGTAGTTATCCACAAGGGAATTGGTGTTTCTGTGGACAACACGGCGCCGATTCAAGCCCTTTGGTCAAATTGCTTGGAATCACCGTCCTTTGAGGTCAGGGCGTCCAATGTCCTTGCCTGTACCTCTCGTTCGGCCGCGGCCGTGATGAAGGCGGCCGCGTTCTCCTGACCAACCAGACGGTGTACCGCCCGGATTGTCTCCGGCGGCAGCGTCACCGAGCGCGGCTCACTGTCCGTCGGCGGCGGCCCCTCGGCACCCAGGTGCTGCTGCAGATGCCGGGTGGCGAACGTCCGCATGGCCCGCGCCAGTTCGGCATCAACCGTCTGCTGCGCGAGCGGCCGCAGCCGCCGGACCAGCGACGCCGCCTCGGCCGCATCAGCGTCGGTCGGCGGCCGGTGGCCCAGATAGCGGGCGAAGACATGCTCGGTGGTGAACTCCAGGAAACGGGACGCTATGTGCTCCACCTGACCGCGAAGTTCCCGCAGATGACCGGAGATTGCCGAGAGCGGCACCCCCGCCGCGTACAACTCGGCCGCCACCGCGAGCTCTTGAGGGCTGGGCACCAGGAATTCGTCGTCATGCCCCGGGATCCGCTCCAGCACACCGAGGTCCACCGCCTCCGCGACGGCCGCCTCGTCCGGCTTCCCGCCGAACTTCCCGTCCAGCTCGGCGCGGGTGATCCGGGCCGCCTCCTCGTCCGTCCACGGCCCCTGCACCTCGGCGACCAGGCCGAGCACCCCACCGAGCCCCCTCCCGGCGTCCCAGGCCTCCAGCAACTCCTTGATCGAAGCCAGGGTGTAGCCGCGGTCGAGCAGGTCTGCGATCTGCCGCAGCCGGGCGAGGTGTGTGGAGCCGTACACATTGGCCCGCCCTCGCCGCTCCGGCTTCGGCAGCAGTCCGCGGTCCTGGTAGGCGCGGATCGTACGGACGGTGGCGCCGCTGTGGTGCGCCAGATCCTCGATCCGGTACTCGGCTACTGGCTGCTCGGACAAGCCCGCTCCCTGGATGACAGCTCGATGACAGGCCGCCTACGACAAGGCGGCACGGCCCACCGCCCCCGCCGCGGCGCGGGCCGCGGGCGAAGTCGCGAGATAGTCGACGGCCTTGCGCAGCGAGCCCTCCTGCGAGGGATGGTACGACCCCCGGAAGTAGCGGGGTATGGCCGCGCCCAACTCCCGCCAGGTGGGCAGCAGCCCCTTGCCGACGGCGCGGTTGTGCTCGCGCAGTGAGTACCGCAGCCGGCCGGCGAGCTGTGGATCGTGCCGGATCAGATAGGCCGTGCCCCACACCCACAGCCAGAGCAGCACGGGCGCGGTGACGACCATGCCCTCGACACGGCGGGCATAGCGCGGCAGCCCCTCGCCGCCACAGTGCTGGTACATGTCGAAGGCGACGGCTCGGTGTTCGACCTCCTCCGCGCCGTGCCAGCGCAGCAGATCCAGCATGATCTCGTCGGCGTCCGCCCGGTCGAGCCCCTCGGCATGCAGCACCCAGTTGCCCAGGACCGCCGTGAACTGCTCGATCGCGGCGATGATCGCCAGCCGGAAGCGCAGCCACTCCCGGGCCGGTATCGGCACTCCGAACGGTGGCTTCTCGCCGAGCAGTTTCTCGAAGAGGAGCTCGACGTACTTGGTGAATCCCTGGGTGTCGAGCCGTTGCGCGGCCAGGTGGTCCAGTACGTACGCGTGCTGCACGCTGTGCGTGGCCTCCTGGCCCATGAAGCCCTTGACGTCCTTTCGCAGTACCGGGTCGCCGACCAGCGGCAGAGCCTCCTTGAAGACCTTGACGAACCACCGCTCGCCGGCCGGCAGCAGCAGATGCAGCACATTGATGACATGGGTGGCGGTGGGCTCGTCCGGTATCCAGTGCAGCGGGGTCCTGTCCCAGTCGAACGAGACCCGGCGCGGCGTGATGGGGTAGCGGCCGATGTACTCCTCGGCGCTCACAGCGGCGGCTCCGATCGGGCGATCGCACGCAACGTCCGGGGCATGAAGCGGGACATGAAGTGGGCGCCGCGGGCTTCGGGCGTCACCGGCACCACCGCCTGGTTCTTCACGACGGCGCGCAGGATCGCGTCGGCGACCTTCTCCGGCGGGTAGTTGCGCAGTCCGTACAGCCGGGCGGATTTCCGCTGGCGCCGCTTCTCCTCCACCGCGTCCACTCCGGCGAAACGCGCGGTGGAGGTGATGCTGGTGTTGACGAAGCCGGGGCAGATCGCGGAGACCCCGATCCCCTGCCCGGCGAGCTCGGCACGCAGGCACTCGCTGAGCATCAGCACCGCGGCCTTGGAGGTGCTGTACGCGGGCAGTGTCTTGGACGGCAGATAGGCGGCCGCCGACGCGATGTTGACTATGTGGCCGCCCTGGCCACGTGCGGCCATCTGCCGGCCGAAGAGCCGGCAGCCGTGGATGACGCCCCACAGATTGACGTCGAGGACCTTCTTCCAGTCCTCGGCGCTGGTCTGGAGGAACGAGCCGGCCAGGCCGATGCCCGCGTTGTTGACCAGGACGTCCACGACTCCGTACTCGGTGGCGACCTTGCCGGCGAGTTTCTCCATCGCCTGCTCGTCGCTGACGTCGACCGTCTCGCCCCAGGCCCCGGGCGCGCCGATCAGCCGCGACATCTCCGCGGTCCTGGCCGCACCCTCCGCGTCCCGGTCCACGGCCACGATCCGCGCCCCCGCCTCGGCGAACGCGAAGGCAGTCGCCCGCCCGATGCCGCTGGCCGCGCCCGTCACCAGGACGAGCTGCCCCCCGAACCGCTCGGCATACAGGCCGCGGGCCACGGTCTCCCGCGCGGCCACCCCGGCCGCGCTGTCCTCGTTGGCCAGGACGAACTCGCCGATCCAGGCCGACAGCTGGTCCGGTCTGGTGCGCGGCGCCCAGTGCTTGGCGGGCAGCGAGCGGCGGATCAACTGCGGTGCCCACTCGCCCAGTTCGTCATAGAGCCGCTCGGACAGGAAGATGTCACCCGTCGGCGTGATCAGCTGCACCGGAGCCTGGGCGTACGCGTCGGAGCGCGGGCGGCGCAGCCGCGCGCGGACGTTGTCGCGGTAGAGCCACGCGCCGTGCGCCGCGTCCTGCGGCAGCGAGGGCGTGGGGTAGTCACCGCCGGGCACTTTCTCCAGCCGCTGCAGGATCCTGGGCCACCGTTTGCCCAGCGGCCCGCGCCAGGCGAGCTCCGGCAGCATCGGCGTATGCAGCATGTACACGTACCAGGATTTGGCGCCCTGGCCGAGCAACTGGCCGACCCTGCGGGGCGTGGGCCGGCTCATCCGCTTCTTGATCCAGTGGCCGAAGTGGTCCAGGGACGGTCCTGACATCGAGGTGAAGGAGGCGATCCGGCCCTCGGTGCGCTTCACGGTCACGAACTCCCAGGACTGCACCGACCCCCAGTCATGGCCGACCAGATGCACCGGCCTGTCCGGACTCACCGCGTCCGCGACAGCCAGGAAGTCGTCCGTCAGCTTTTCCAGGGTGAAGCCGCCGCGCAGTGGCGTCGGCGCGGTCGAGCGGCCGTGCCCCCGGACGTCGTACAGCACCACGTGGAAGCGGTCAGCCAGCCGCTCGGCGACCTCCGACCACACCTCCTTGCTGTCGGGATAGCCGTGCACAAGCAGCACGGTCGGCTGCGTCGCGTCACCCAGCTCCGCGACGCAGAGCTCGATTCCGCCCGTACGGACCCAGCGCTCCCGCGCCCCCTTGAGACTCACGCCGACTCCTCCGCCCAGCGCCGCACATGCGGCAGATCGTCGTCCAGCCAGAACGCGCTCTGCTCCGGGTCCTTGGAGTCGGTGACCACCAGGATCTCCTCGAACTTCGCGCCCGTACCCCTGAATCCGAGATGCGGCTCGACCGCCCACAGCCCCGGCCGGGGCGGGTGGTCGGAGAATTTGTACGGACTCCACAGCGGCGACCAGCCGTCCCGGTGGCCGTGCAGCGCATCGCCCGCAAGCCCCTTCAGCGACTGTGTGCCGAACCCGAAGAGATGCGGTGACCAGCGCCGCTCCTTCACCCGGTCGATCTTGTGGGCGATCACACCGAAGGGATACGCGCGGTGCCGGTTGGCATACCCCTGCCGGACCATCAGCCGGTCCACGTCCTCGTAGATCTCGCGCAGCGAGCGCCGCTCCCGCACCTCGCGCAGTATCAGCTCGCGGTGCGCCTCCAGATCGGCGAGCAGTCTGTTGTGCACAGGGCTCGGGCCGAGGCAGCCGGAGTACCCGATGTCCGCGGTGTAGCCCTTGTAGACCGGGGCCATGTCGAGGATGAAGGGCATGCCTGCTTCGAGGACGCGGTTGGTCGGGAAGAACTGCAGCGGTACTCGGAAGCCGACGAAAGCCGTGCGGTCCCCGAACCAGGCGAAGGGGAGGTGGAACCAGTCGCGCACACCCCGCTCCCGCAGCCACTCGCGCTGCATCCGCGCCGCCCCGCGCTCGGTCACCCCGGGCTTGAGCTGCGCCGCGACCGCCTCCGCGCATTCGTACGCGAGGCGCTGCACTTCTCTGAACCCCCGCAGTTCCGCGGTCAGTTCGCTTGCTGCTGCTGAGGTCATGCCACCTGCCCGTCCATCCATCCCGAGTGCGGTACGTAGCCGTAACTTGACACTGATGAATGTGACAATGCCCGGCGGCTGCGTCAAGGGTCATGCATCACCTGTGGACAACCGACCTGTGGACAACCGACCTGTGGACAAACCGGCCCGTGGACACCCTCGCCGCTGTTCACTTTCGTCGCTGCCCCTTACGGGTCCGTACCTCTCGAGTCGGACACCGATCCAGCCGCCAGGGCTGACGCCCCATGTGTCGTGCGCCACTACCTTCGAAATGTGACTGTGATCGCGACCGAAAGCCTGAGCAAGCGGTTCCCCAGGGTGACCGCGCTTGACCGGCTCTCCTTGGACATCGGACCCGGTGTGACCGGACTGGTGGGCGCCAACGGAGCCGGCAAGTCCACGTTGATCAAGATCCTGCTGGGTCTGTCCCCCGCCACGGAAGGCCGGGCCGCGGTGCTCGGCCTCGACGTCGCCACGAGCGGCGCCGCCATCCGCGAACAGGTGGGGTACATGCCCGAGCACGACTGCCTGCCGCCCGACGTCTCGGCCACCGAGTTCGTCGTCCATATGGCGCGCATGTCCGGGCTGCCGCCGACGGCCGCCCGCGAGCGCACCGCGGACACCCTGCGCCATGTCGGCCTCTACGAGGAGCGGTACCGCCCCATCGGCGGCTACTCGACCGGCATGAAGCAGCGCGTCAAACTCGCGCAGGCCCTGGTCCACGACCCGAAGCTGGTCCTTCTGGACGAGCCGACCAACGGCCTCGACCCGGTGGGCCGCGACGAGATGCTGGGCCTGATCCGCCGCGTTCACACCGACTTCGGCATCTCGGTCCTGGTCACCTCGCACCTCCTCGGCGAGCTCGAGCGCACCTGTGACCATGTCGTCGTCATCGACGGCGGCGCCCTGCTGCGCTCCAGCTCCACCAGCGACTTCACCCAGACCACCGCGACCCTCGCGGTCGAGGTCACTGACACGGACACCCATCCCGACGGCACCGCCGTGCTCCGTAAGGCACTTGCCGCCGCCGGAATCACGCTCCACGCGCGCGTGGAGGACGGTCTGCCCGGCGCGGGCCACATCCTGCTCATCGAGGCGACGGGCGAGGAGACGTACGACGTCGTACGCGACACCGTCGCCGGCCTCGGCCTCGGACTCGTACGGATGGAACAGCGGCGCCACCACATCGCGGAGGTCTTCCGTCCGGAGGCAGCGGCACAGCCCATGGAGGTGCAGGCGCGATGAGCATCGAGACCACCGGGATCCAGAAGGACACCACCCGGATCCACAACATCGGATACCGGAACTACGAAGGCCCGCGGCTCGGCCGTGCGTACGCGCGCCGCTCCCTCTACTCGCAGTCGCTGCGCGGCGCGTACGGACTCGGCCGCTCGGCCAAGTCCAAGGTGCTGCCGATGATCCTCCTCGCGGTGATGTGCCTGCCCGCGGCGATCATCGTCGCGGTCGCCGTCGCCACCAAGCTCAAGGACCTCCCCCTCGACTACACCCGCTATGCGATCGTCACGCAGGCGGTCATCGG
This sequence comes from Streptomyces sp. V1I1, assembly GCF_030817355.1. Lineage (NCBI taxonomy): Bacteria > Bacillati > Actinomycetota > Actinomycetes > Kitasatosporales > Streptomycetaceae > Streptomyces > Streptomyces sp. V1I1. Next base: position 4,183,357 of record NZ_JAUSZH010000001.1, read on the forward strand.
GCTCTTCCTGGCCGCGCAGGCACCCCAGTCCGTCTCGCGCGATCTGCGCTTCAAGACGGTGCCGCTGTACTTCTCGCGCCCGATCGAGCGCATCGATTACGTCCTGGCCAAGTACGGGGCAATGGCCTCAGCGCTGTTCGTACTCACCGCGGCGCCGCTGGTCATCCTCTACATCGGCTCGCTGCTCGCCAAGATGGACTTCGCGGACCAGACGAAGGGCTTCGCGCAGGGCATCGTCTCCGTGGCGCTCCTCTCCGTACTCTTCGGCGGCCTCGGTCTGGTGATGGCCGCGCTCACACCGCGCCGAGGCTTCGGCGTCGCCGCCGTGATCGCGACGCTGACCATCACGTACGGCGCCGTCTCCACCGTCCAGGCGATCGCCTGGGAGACCGGATCGCCCGGAGTGATCAAGTGGCTCGGCCTCTTCTCGCCGGTCACGCTCATCGACGGCGTACAGACCGCATTCCTCGGCGCGACCTCGGCCTTCCCGGGCGAGGCTGGACCCGGAGCCGGTGCGGGCGTGGCCTATCTGCTCGTCGTTCTTGCGCTCGTCCTCGGCTCGTACGCCGTACTGATGCGCCGCTACCGAAAGGTCGGGCTGTGACCACCATCAACATCGAGCACACCTCACGGTGGTTCGGAAATGTCGTGGCCGTCAACGACGTGACCATGACGATCGGCCCGGGCGTCACCGGTCTGCTGGGCCCCAACGGCGCCGGAAAGTCCACGCTCATCAACATGATGGGTGGTTTCCTCGCCCCCTCGACGGGAAGCGTCACGCTCGACGGTCGGACGATCTGGCGCAATGAGTCCGTCTACCGGCAGATCGGCGTCGTACCGGAGCGGGAAGCGATGTACGACTTCCTCACCGGCCGCGAATTCGTCGTCGCCAACGCCGAGTTGCACGGCCTGGGCACCAAGGAGGCCCAGCGCGCGCTGGCCACCGTCGAGATGGAGTACGCGCAGGACCGCAAGATCGCGACGTACAGCAAGGGCATGCGGCAGCGCGTGAAGATGGCATCGGCACTGGTGCACGAGCCGTCAGTGCTGCTGCTCGACGAGCCCTTCAACGGCATGGACCCGCGCCAGCGGATGCAGCTGATGGACCTGCTGCGCCGGATGGGCGGCGAAGGCCGTACGGTCCTCTTCTCCTCCCACATCCTGGAGGAGGTCGAGCAACTCGCCTCCCACATCGAGGTGATCGTGGCCGGCCGGCACGCCGCCTCCGGCGACTTCCGCAAGATCCGCCGACTGATGACGGACCGGCCGCACCGCTATCTCGTACGGTCCAGCGACGACCGGGCGCTCGCCGCGGCCCTGATCGCCGACCCGTCGACGGCCGGCATCGAGGTCGACCTGGCCGAGGGTGCGCTGCGCATCCAGGCCGTCGACTTCGGCCGGTTCACCGAACTGCTGCCGCGGGTCGCCCGCGAGCACTCCATCCGGCTGCTCACGGTCTCGCCCTCGGACGAGTCCCTCGAGTCGGTCTTCTCCTACCTCGTAGCGGCCTGAAAGGAGCTGTGACGCAGATGTACAACCCCACAGTCGCCCGGCTCACCTATCGGGCCGTGCTCGGCAGGCGCCGGGCAGCGATCCTGTTCGTACTGCCCGGACTGCTGCTGCTCATTGCGGCGGCGGTACGGAGCTTCAACGGCGTGGACGACCAGGTCGCCGCGGATGTCCTGGGCGGGTTCGCCATCGCCACGATGGTGCCGCTGATCGGCGTGATCGCGGGAACCGGGTCGATCGGTCCCGAGATCGACGACGGGTCGATCGTCTATGTGCTGGCCAAGCCGGTGAAGCGGCCGACGATCATCGTCACGAAACTGGTCGTGGCCATCGCTATCACGATGGCCTTCTCGGCGGTGCCCACGCTGATCGCCGGTTTCATCCTGAACGGCAACGGCCAGCAGGTCGCGGTGGCGTACACCGTGGCGGCTCTGGTCGCGTCGATCGCGTACAGCGCGCTGTTCCTGCTGCTCGGTACGGTCAGCCGGCATGCGGTGGTGATCGGACTCGTCTATGCGCTGGTGTGGGAAACGCTGTTCGGCAGCCTGGTCCCCGGGGCGCGCACGCTGAGCGTCCAGCAGTGGTCGCTGTCGCTCGCCGAGAAGATCGGCGGGGAGGGCCTGATCGGCTCGGACGTGGGGCTGCCGCTAGCGGTGGCGCTGCTGGCGGGGGTCACGGTGGTCGCGACGTGGTACGCGGGGCAGAAGCTGAGGGTGCTGAAGCTCGCCGGGGAGGAGTGAGGCGGCGGGGTCCGTGTCTCTTGGGTGTCAACCCCTGTCCGGTGGGCGGGGGTTGACGCGTATCCGCGTGACTGCACGTTTATCGGTTCGTTGTCCACTGCGCGTGGAGGCAACTGGAGTTCGTGGCGACGAGGGTTCGTGAAGCCGGGGATTGCCGGTGCCGGATCGAAAGCCGGGCCGGTCATTGGGTGAGTAGCACCGTGAGCCGACCTCCACCCCTGAGGCCCGGGGAGGAGGGCCGTCCATGATCGGTTCTGCGAACGGAAGGCATTCTCATGCCATCGGAAGTCGCCCTGGCCGCCCTCGTCGCAGCTCGACCTGGGCGGGATCACCACTGCCCGCGGCCAGGAACACCTCGCGCTGCTGTTTCTCGGCGTGGCCGCCGCCCTCGGCACGTACACCTTCAACCTCAATGTCGTACGAGGCGCGGGGCAGGAGCACGCGTCATGACCGAGGGGTTGACCCGACTCGAAAATCAGTGGCACCGAAGCGCCGCCCGGGGCACAGTAGTTGAGCCGGCGCACGCCAGTGCGACCGACGCCACCGACCGGGAGAGGAGCGCGGCGATGACCGAGAGTACGAGTGCGAGTCCGTCGAGCTCCCAGCAGGGCAGCGCCGGGCAGGCAGCGGAGTAGCCACCGACCACTCCGCGAAGCCGCCCGCAGGCAGCTGCCCGGGGGCGGCCGCTTCGAGCGCGCATCCGCGCGGGCCGCCCCCTCCCGGAGGATTGGCCGAGTGGTAAGGCAGCGGCTTGCTAAGCCGTCGTCGGGGTCGAAAGCCCCGCGCGCGTTCGATCCGCGCATCCTCCGCAGCACCGCAGCACCGCAGCACCGCAGCACCGCAGACCGCGACACCGCAGACCGCGACACCCTCGCACCGCAGCGCGTCAGCCCTGAAGCAGCTGCTCCAGCACCACCGCGATGCCATCGTCCTCGTTCGACGCCGTGATCTCGTGCGCCACGGCCTTCAGCTCCTCGTGCGCATTGGCCATCGCCACCCCGTGCGCCGCCCACCCGAACATCGGGATGTCGTTCGGCATGTCACCGAACGCGATCGTGTCCGCCGCACGCAGCCCAAGCCGCCGCGCCGCCAGCGACAGCCCCGTCGCCTTGCTCAGCCCCAGCGGCAGGATCTCCACCACGCCCGGGCCCGCCATCACCACGTCCACCAGGCTGCCGACCGTTGCCCTGGCCGCCTTCGCCAGCGCGTCGTCGTCGAGCCCTGGATGCTGGATGTAGACCTTGTTGATCGGCGCGGACCACAGCTCGGACGGGTCCTCGAACGCCACAACCGGCAGCGGGCTCTCCTGGACCCGGTAGCCGGCGCCGACCAGCACCTCGCCGTCGAGGCCGTCCCGACTCGCCGCCAGCGCCAGCGGGCCGACCTCCGCCTCGATCTTGGAGATCGCAAGACCGGCCAGCTGCCGGTCCAGCGTCACGGATGTCAGCAGCCGGTGCTCGCCCGCGTGGTAGACCTGCGCGCCCTGGCCGCAGACCGCGAGGCCGTCGTACCCCAGGTCGTCCAGGATGTGCCGGGTCCACGGAACGGCCCGCCCGGTGACGATGATGTGCGCGGCGCCCGCAGCGGTGGCCGCGGCGAGGGCGTCGCGCGTGCGCTCCGAGACCGTTTCGTCGCCACGCAGCAGCGTGCCGTCGAGATCGGTCGCGACGAGCCGGTAGGGGAACGTCACTTGGCGACCGGCTCCAGCAATTCACGCCCGCCCAGGTACGGACGGAGCACCTCGGGCACCCGCACCGAACCGTCTGCCAACTGGTGGTTCTCCAGGATCGCCACGATCGTGCGCGGTACGGCGCAGAGCGTGCCGTTCAGCGTCGCCAGTGGCTGCACCTTCTTGCCGTCGCGCATCCGGACCGACAGGCGGCGCGCCTGGAAGCTGTCGCAGTTCGACGCGGAGGTCAGCTCGCGGTACTTGCCCTGGGTCGGGATCCACGCTTCGCAGTCGTACTTGCGCGAGGCCGACGCGCCGAGGTCCCCGGTCGCCACATCGATCACCTGGAACGGCAGCTCCAGGCCCGTCAGCCACTGCTTCTCCCAGTCCAGGAGCCGCTTGTGCTCGGCCTCCGCGTCCTCGGGAGCGACGTACGAGAACATCTCGACCTTGTCGAACTGGTGCACCCGGAAGATTCCGCGGGTGTCCTTGCCGTACGTCCCGGCCTCGCGGCGGAAGCACGGCGAGAAGCCGGCGTACCGCAGCGGCAGCTTGTCGGCCTCGATGATTTCGTCCATGTGGTACGCGGCGAGCGGGACCTCGGAGGTGCCGACCAGGTAGTAGTCGTCCTTCTCCAGGTGGTAGACGTTCTCAGCGGCCTGGCCGAGGAAGCCGGTGCCCTCCATGGCGCGCGGGCGGACCAGCGCAGGCGTCAGCATCGGGATGAAGCCGGCCTCGGTGGCCTGCGCGATCGCGGCGTTGACGAGCGCGAGCTCGAGCAGCGCGCCGACGCCCGTCAGGTAGTAGAAGCGCGAGCCGGACACCTTGGCGCCGCGCTCGACGTCGATGGCGCCGAGCGCCTCGCCGAGCTCCAGGTGGTCCTTGGGCTCGAAACCCTCGGCACCGAAGTCGCGGATCGTGCCGTGCGTCTCGAGGACGACGAAGTCCTCCTCGCCGCCGACCGGAACGTCCTCATGGACGATGTTCCCCAACTGGAGCAGCAACCGCTTGGTCTCTTCGTCGGCCTCGTCCTGCGCGGCATCGGCCGCCTTGACGTCGGCCTTCAGCTGCTCGGCCTTCTTCAGCAGCTCGGCGCGCTCTTCGGGAGAGGCCTTGGGGATGAGCTTGCCGAGCTGCTTCTGCTCGGAGCGCAGCTCGTCGAAGCGGAGGCCGGACGACCTGCGCCGCTCATCGGCCAAGCGCAGGGCGTCGACGAGGGCGACGTCCTCTCCACGGGCGCGCTGGGAGGCGCGAACACGGTCGGGGTCCTCACGGAGCAGGCGAAGGTCAATCACCCCACCAGGCTACCGGTGCGGACTGACGGCACCCCACCCGATATTGCCTTGCGTGTAATTTTGTCCGGATTGCTCGAATTGCCGGAATTGGATAAGGGTCGATAAATCGGGTGCCGAGTTGAGCGGGCAAGCGTCAATAAACGCGACGCTATTCGCCGAAATGGGGCATGGGGTGAGGGGTCGCATTGACCCACAGCCTTTGGGGATGGGGGGTGGGCTCCCCCTTGTCCACAGGGTTGCGGCTTCCCGCAAGGTTATCCACAGGCTGTGTGCGAGATCTGTGGACCACGGAAAACCACGGAAAAGATCGTTTTCAGGACTGTGCGTGGGCCGGAGGATTCCCCATCCAAACCCGCCTCACACACTCATTCGGGTGGGAATTCCTCGCTCCAAAGAGTTGATCAATGGAATTGAGGTGACAGAGGGCACCCTGCGGCCCTGTGGACGGAAGTGGGGCGAGTGAGAAGATTTGTCGACCATGTCGGCTTGTGTTGTCGACTTGTCCCCAGGTCGAGAAGCGCGCCTGTGGATAAGTCCTGTGGACGACGAAAATCTGCAGGTAGGACCGGGCCCGTAGGCCGCCCAGTCCCTCAGGCGCGGCCGTCCTGGGAGCGCGCCAGCCAGTCCGACGCCGCCGTGAACTCCGCGTCCGACGTCCCCGCGCGCAGCTCCCGTACGTCCCCCACAGCCACACCTGCCCGCGGATACGAACCGAGGAACCGCACCTTCGGACAGATCCGCTTCAGCCCCATCAGCGCCTCGCCCACCCGCCGGTCCGCGATATGGCCCTCGGCGTCCACGGCGAAGCAGTAGTTCCCGATCCCCGCGCCCGTCGGCCGCGACTGGATCAGCATCAGGTTGACCCCGCGCACAGCGAACTCCTGCAGCAGTTCGAGCAGCGCACCCGGGTGGTCGTCGCCCAGCCAGATGACCACCGAGGTCTTGTCCGCGCCGGTCGGTGCCGCGGGCCTGGCGGGCCGGCCCACCAGTACGAAGCGGGTCTCCGCGTTCTCCGCGTCATGGATCTCGGTGACCAGCGGCTCGAGCCCGTACGTCGCCGCCGCGAACTCGCCCGCGAAGGCCGCGTCGTACCGCCCCTCCTGCACCAGCCGCGCGCCGTCCGCGTTCGAGGCTGCCGACTCCCACAGGACGTCCGGCAGGTTGTTCCGCAGCCAGTTCCGGACCTGCGGCTGGGCGACCGGGTGCCCGGTCACCGTCTTCACCTCGGACAGCTTAGTGTCCGGCCGTACCAGCAACGCGAAGGCGATGGGCAGCAGCACCTCGCGGTAGATCATCAGCGGCTCGCCGGAGGCCAGCTCGTCGAGGGTCGCGGTGACGCCGCCCTCCACGGAGTTCTCGATCGGTACGAGGGCGGCAGCGGCTTCCCCGTTGCGTACGGCATCGAGCGCAGCCGGTACGGACACCATGGGGACGAGCTCCCGGGTGGCGGCTTCGGGGAGCGTGCGCAGGGCGGCTTCGGTGAAGGTGCCCTCGGGACCGAGATACGTGTAGCGCGTGGCCGACATACCGTCACCCTAATGGGCCGCAATGATTCACGACTCCAGAAGCCGCTGCCCCACGTACTCGCCCTCCTTGGGCCCGCCCGGCACCGCGAACAGTCCGCTCGCCTCGTGCCGGATGAACGGCGACAGCGCATCGCCGCGGTCGAGCTTGCGCTGTACGGGTACGAAGCCGCGCAGTGGATCGGCCTGCCAGCAGATGAAGAGCAGGCCCGCGTCCGGCGTCCCGTCCGGGCCGATCCCGTCGTGGAACGAGAACGGCCGCCGCAGCATCGCGGCACCGCCGTTCTGCTCCGGCGCGGAGATCCGGGCATGGGCGTTGTCGGGGATCACCAGCTTCCCGTCAGGCCCTGTCCTGTCGAGCGCGAGCTCGGTCGTCTCGGTGCCGCCGGTCAGCGGTGCGCCGTCGGACTTGCGCCGGCCGATGACCAGCTCCTGCTTCTTCAGCGAGAGCTTCTCCCAGTCGTCGAGCAGCATCCGGATCCTGCGTACGACGGCGTATGAGCCGCCCGCCAGCCATGCGTACTCCGTCCCGGACGGCACGAAGATCCGCCGGTCGAAGTCGGCCTCGGACGGCTTGGGATTGCGCGTGCCGTCGACCTGGCCCATCAGGTTGCGGGCGGTCATCGGCTTGCCCGTGGCCCCCGGCGAACGGTTGAACCCGTTCATCTGCCAGCGCACCCGGGCCGCTTCCCCCGCCGCCTTCTGGACCGCGCGCAGCGCGTGGAAGGCGACCAGCGCGTCGTCCGAGCCGATCTGCACCCACAGATCGCCGTTGCTGCGCTTGGCGTCCAGCTGGTCGGAGGAGAAGGCGGGCAGCGGGTCCAGCTCCGGCGGGCGCTGCGCCACCAGCCCCGTACGGTCGAAGAAGGTCCGGCCGAAGCCGAAGGTGATCGTGAGCGACGAGGGCCCGGCGTCCAGCGCGACGCCCGTGTCGCCGTCGCCGCCCGCCTGGCCCGCCATCAGTTCGGCGGCGAGTGTGGACCACCGGCGCATCAGCGCGGCGGCTTCCTTACGGCCCGATCCCGGCGCGAGGTCGAAGGCGATCAGATGGCCGCGGGCCTGCAGGGGCGTGGTGATGCCCGCCTGGTGCTCTCCGTGGAATGCGATGCCGGTCGAGCCGACCGTCGTCAGCGCGGTCGGGGCGTCGCCGGAGGCAGCCGCGTGCGCGGCGGCGCCGCCCGCAGCCCCCAGCACCAGCGCGGTCGCGCCCGCCGCGCCGACGGTGCCGAGCAGTCGCCGCCTCGAGATGTCGCTGTCGCTCGCGGGGTCGCTCACTGCGGCACTCACCGGGGCACTCACGGGGTCTTTCACGGAGTCACTCACGGGTAGGTCAGCCGATCTTCACGTTCTTGTCGATGGTGGTCTGGTCGATGTCGGAGGTCCGCACGGTCACCTGGACCTGCCACTCGCCCGGCATCGGTATCTGGACCGCGCCCGCGCTCCAGTGTCCGGTGGTGAGGCGGTCGGGGGTGATCGGCAGCGGACCGATCTGCTTGGCCTTGAGGGTGAAGGAAACCTTCACCTCGGGCACGTCCATCGGCTTCAATTCCGGGTTGTAGATCCACACGTGCATTTCGTTGGCGCCGGAGGTGGCCGGGTCGAGGCTGAGCCGGACCGTCCCCTTGCCGTTCTGGCCGCCCGTGTCGAAGGGCAGCTTGAGCTCGGTGGGACCGGCGGGTGCGGGAGCGGCCGCCTGGGCACCTCCGGACCGGGCAGCCTCTTCTTCCGTACGGCCCGGTTCGGTGGTTGTCAGCACGGTGGTCACGGCCAGGAGCACCACCGCGACACCGGCCTCCGCCAGCACGGATCGGCGCAGTCCGGAGCGCGAGGGGTCGGCGTCCCGCGCCTTCTTCTTCTGGGCAGTGGCCACCGCGGCCTTCTGGCGGGCGAGTTGAGTGGCCCGCTCGGGGTCCGACGAGTCTGCCGCTTCCTCTGCTTCCTCGGCGTTGGCCTCCGTCGCCTCCGTCGCCTCCGTCGCCTCCTCCGTTGCCCCGGTCGCCACCGTCGTCGGCTCCCCGAGCTGCGCCGTCCACCGTCGCGAGATCCACGCGACACCGACCATGACGACGACCAGCCCTACCTTGACCAGCAGCAGCTGTCCGTACGACGTTCCGGTCAGCGCCGACCACGAACCGACCTGCCGCCAGGACTGGTAGAGCCCGGTCGCGGCGAGCACGACGACGCTGATGAACGCGACCCTGGAGAACCGCCGCACCGCCGCCCGCTCGATCGACGGCGCACGGTAGAGCGCGGTCAGCAGCGCCGCGAGCCCGCCGAGCCAGGTGGCCACGGCCAGTAGATGAGCTACGTCCACGGGCATCGCGAGTCCCGGCTGGATGCCGGTCGACGCATGCTCCGACAGCGCCCAGGTCCCGGCGATCCCGGCCGCGACGACCGTGCCGCCGATGGCGAGACCGAAGGTGAGGTCCTTCTTCTCGGCTTCGTCCTCGCGCTTCGCGTACGCCCCGAAGAGCACGGCGACGAACAGCGCGGCCGCCCCGAGCAGCAGCAGCCGGGAGATCAACGCCGCCCCGGTCTTGGTCTCGAGGACGTCCCGCAGCCCGCCGAGGTCGAAGGCGTCCGCCAGTTTTCCGGAGCCGGTATAGGGGGTGCGCAGCAGGAGCGTCGCGAGGGTGGCCGCGGTGAGTGTCACCCAGCCCTGTACGACGAGGCGTTGCAGCGGGCGGACGGAAGCGCCGCGCTGCCAGCACAGGAGCACGAAGGCCGCGCCGCCTGCCAGCAGCACGAAGCCCGCGTACGAGGCGTAGCGCGCGATGTCATAGAGGACGCCGACGACGCCTCCGCCGGCCTCCTTCTCGGGGAGGGCGACGGTGGTTTTGGAGGGCGCTCCGATCGAGAAGGTGAAGGCCCCGGAGATGGGATGGCTGTCGGCCGAGACGGCCTGCCAGGCCACGGTGTACGTGCCGTTGGGCAGTCCGGGCAGCAGATCGACGCCGTAGCTGACCGTGCCACCGGTGCTCAGATCACGGATCTTCGCCTTGTCGGAGCGTTTGCCGCTGGGTTCGAGGACCCGGATCGAGTCGTTCCCCATGGCGACCTGCTCGGAGAAAGTGAGCGTGACGTCCTTGGGGGCGGTGGCGACCACCGCCCCGTCCTTCGGGTTGCTCCCGGTCAGCGCGGCGTGCGCCGAAGCGGGACTCGCGCCGGCCAGGAGTGCGCCGAGAAGCGTGCCGATGAGCACGGCCGCGGCGAGTAGCAGCCGGACGGTGGAAGAGCCGAAGCGCGGGGCGGTGGCTGTCATGGCGTGATCAGTCCCTCGGTGCTCAGTGCTTCATCGGGTTGTACGTGGGCTCCTTCACGGGAAGTTCGACCTTGATCGGGCCGGACTTCTCGAAACGCAGCTCCACGGCGACCTCCTCGCCCTGCTTCGGCTTCTGCTTGAGCTTCATGAACATGATGTGGTTTCCACCGCGTTCGAGATCGAGCTCGCCGTCCGCAGGCACGTCGAAGGCCTTCACCTCCTGCATCTTCTGGTTCTTCGACTCATGGATCGTGATGTCGTCCGAGATGTCGCTTGTGACGGAGGTGAGTTTGTCCGCGCCGCCTCCGCTGTTCTGCACGGTCAGAAACCCGGCCGCCATGTCGTCCCCCACGGGCTGCGGCATGAACGCGCCGCTGACCTTCAACTCCGGCCCGTTGTCGGACGAGGTGGAACAACCCGCCAGCGCCAGCCCCGCGGTCAGGGCTATGACCGAGGCGAGGGCGGGGGTCAGGGCGAGGGCGGGGGTTGTGCGGCGGTTCACGGGTTCTCCCCGCGGACGAGCTTCGGCAGGTCCTTGGCGTAGTCGTCCACTGTCGTGTCCTCGCCGTACAGCACATAGCCCTTGTCGGTCTTCGGGGAGAACGCGATGACCTGCGCGCCGTGCATGGAGACGACCGTGCCGTCCTTCTCCTTCTTCGGCGGGTCGATGCCGATGCCCATCTGGCGTGCGCCGGCCTGGATCGTAGAAAAGTCGCCGGTGAGGCCGGTGAACGACGGGTCGCCCGCGCTGGGCAGCCACTTTGCGAGCTCGGCCGGGGTGTCCCGCTCCGGGTCGGTGGTGACGAATACGACCTGGAGCTTGTCCTGGTCGGCCTTGGGGAGCTGCTTCTTGGCGATGGCGAGGTTGCTCATCGTCAGCGGGCAGACGTCGGGGCAGTGCGTGTAGCCGAAGTAGATCAGCGTCGGCCTGCCCTTGGTCCGCTCGCGCAGGTCGTACTTCTTGCCGTGGGTGTCCGTGAGGACGAGGTTCGGCTTGGCGTACGGCTGGTCGAGCAAGGTCGCCGGCCGGTTCGCCTGGGCGGAGATATCAGCGACGGGCCCCTTGGCGGAGTCGTCGCCGCCCGAGCAGGCGGACAGGGTGAGCCCGGCGGCCACGACGAGCGCGGCCGCGGACAAAGTCTTCTTACGCATGGAGAAATGTCCCAAATGTGGTGTACGGACCGTCAGGCGGCGCGTCAGGAGGTGCGGCGGCGTCCGGCCAGGACGCCGAAGGCGACGCCTGCGGCGCCGACGAGGATGCCGACGATGCCCAGGATGCGCGCCGTGCTGTCGCTGCTGTCGTCGGACGCGGCCTCGGTCTTCTCGTCCTCGTCGTGCCCGGCGTTCTTGGCGTCCTTGCCGTCCTTGGCGGCCGCGTCCGTGGCGCCGCCGCCGTGGTGATCGTCGGTGGCCGCAGACAGCTTCAGGACCGGCGCGGGGGACTCGGGCTCCTCAGCGCCCTCCTTGGTCTCCTCGATCCAGCGCACGACCTCCTTGTTGTCGTACGTCTGGATCGCCTTGAACACCAACTGGTCGGTGTCCTCGGGCAGCCGCCCGAGCGAGACAGGGAACTGCTGGAACTGGCCAGGGGCGATCTTGGAACCGTCCGCGGTCCAGGTGACCTTGGAGACCGCCTCGGTGATCTGCTTGCCGTGCACCTCGAGCGGCTTGGCCAGCTTCGACTTGGTGACCTCGACCTTCCAGCCGGGCACGGGCTGCGGCATCACGGACGACAGCGGGTGGTCGGTGGGGACGGTGACTTCGAGCTTCACGGTCGAGGCGTTGTCGCGCTCGTTGGGGACCTTGAAGTTGACCGTCGCGTAGCCGCCCTTGGCGGCTTCGCCCTGCGGTTGCACGCTGACGTGCGCGAAGGCGGTGCCGGACAGGATCAGCACGGAGGAGGCGGCGATACCGGTCGCGACAGCGATGCGGGAAACGTTCATGGCAGAGGACACTCCACAGTTCATGGGAGGCGGATGTGCGCCGCGCACACAGGGGTGCGCCGGCACCGCGGCCGCCACTCCCGTCGAGTGGGCCGCGTCAGGCTGCGAGAGCGAGGTCCGCGGGAGGCCCGCGCCTGATCACCGTGTGCTGGAGCGCCTCCCCGGCGGCCGGCGCGGGAGGGTCGCACGACGTCCGGGGAGCGCGCGGATCCACCGTGGGCGCCCCCGAGAGACCGGCTCGCAGCGCCCGTACGAGAGTGAGCGCGGCGCGCAGCGAACGCAGCCACGCCGTCTGGGCCACCTCATGGGCCGAGTCCGCCGACAGCCGGGTCAGCCGTACGAGCGCGAGATCCCCGCGCCGCAGCAGCCAGCCGGTCGCGAGCGCGGCCAGCAGATGCCCGAGCAGCATGGGGAGGCTGGGCAGCAGCTGAGGCGAAGCGGCGACGGTCTGCGCCATATGGTCGTGGGTGCCGTGCCCCGGCGGGGTGATGCCCGCGGTGGTGACGATCCGCCGGGCGTCCGCGGGGCTCAGCGACGCTGCGCCCGCCCCGCACACCAGCTTCGCGGCCATTCTGATCAGCGCGTCGTCGGCCGTCGGGGTCAGCTGCAACCGGTGCTGTCCGACCTCGAACAGGGCGTGCAGAGCGACCTGTCCGACGGTCAGCGCGACGGCGATGGAGGGCAGCGAGCGCGTCCGCCCGGCGAACGGCGCGACCAGCGCGAACACCCCGATGAAGCCTGCCGCCAGAGTCCACCAGGGCACGGCCGCACAGGCGGCCAGCACATGTCCCGTCGCGGACAGCACGACGCAGACCGCGGTGAACACCGCGGCCCTCAGCAGCCGCAGACCGGCTCCGGCGCGTGCAACGGGGATGGACGACATGGCCGGGTCATCATCGCACTGCGGTGGGAGCGGCCGTACGGCAGGTCCGGAAGATCCCCTTTGGCGACATACATCGCCGCGCGAGCCGCGCGCGTCCGCCGAATGAGCGCAATCACGTCAACTGTGTGCTTACGGACCGCGTCTTGCGGCAATACGTATCGGTATGTCGAGCCGCAGCCAGGAGGCTGGAGCATGAGCATCTGGTGGTCTCTCCACTTGCGGCGCGAAGCCGCGAGCGTCCCGCTCGCCCGGCGCCTGCTGCTCGGCACCATGGAGACCGCGGGCGTCGATCCCGACATCTCCTACGATCTGTCGGTCGCGCTCAGCGAAGCCTGTGCGAACGCCGTGGAGCACGGCGGCGGCCAGGGCTCCGGCGAAGCCTCCGCCGCATACCGCGTCACCGCGTATCTGGACGGCGAGAAGTGCCGTATCGAAGTGGCCGATTCGGGCCCCGGCTTTCCCACCAGGCGCGGCGGGTGCGCCTACGCCGTGCCGCAGGCCGCGCTCACCGACGAGAGCGGCCGCGGACTCTGTCTGATCGAGCAGCTCGCCGACCATGTCCACTTCCGCAACCGGCCCGGCCACGGCGCGGTGGTCAGCTTCGACAAGATCCTGAAATGGCGGGAGGACGCGCTGCTCAAGGTCTCCTGAGGTCTCCTGAGATTTCTTGAGAACTCTTGAGAACTCCTGAGCCGCGCGTCCTCCGCCGTGTTCCTCGTATGTCCGGGGGTCAGCCCTTGAGCGAGGCCATCCAGGCCTCGATCTCGTCGGCCTGCCGCGGCAGCGCCGCCGACAGATTCCGGTTGCCGTCCTCGGTGACCAGGATGTCGTCCTCGATCCGGACGCCGATGCCGCGGTACTCCTCCGGCACCGTCAGGTCGTCCGCCTGGAAGTAGAGCCCGGGCTCCACGGTCAGGCACATGCCCGGCTCCAGCGTCCCGTCGACATACGCCTCGGTGCGCGCGGCGGCGCAGTCGTGGACGTCCATGCCGAGCATGTGGCCGGTGCCGTGCAGGGTCCAGCGGCGCTGCAGACCCAGCTCCAGCACGCGCTCCACCGGTCCTTCGAGCAGACCCCACTCGACGAGCTTCTCGGCGAGCACACGCTGCGCGGCGTCGTGGAAGTCGCGGTACTTGGCGCCCGGCTTCACGGCCGCGATGCCCGCCTCCTGCGACTCGTACACCGCGTCGTAGATCTTGCGCTGGAGCTCGTTGAAGCGGCCGTTGATCGGCAGCGTCCGCGTGATGTCGGCGGTGTAGAGGGTGTGGGTCTCCACGCCTGCGTCCAGCAGCAGCAGCTCGCCGGAGCGGACCGGGCCGTCGTTGCGCACCCAGTGCAGGGTGGTGGCGTGCGGTCCGGCCGCGCAGATCGAGCCGTAGCCGATGTCATTGCCCTCGACGCGGGCGCGCAGGAAGAAGGTGCCCTCGATGTAGCGCTCGCTGGTCGCCTCGGCCTTGTCCAGGATCCTGACGACGTCCTCGAAACCACGCGCCGTGGAGTCGCACGCCTTCTGCAGCTCGCCGATCTCGAACTCGTCCTTCACGGCACGCGCCTCGGAGAGGTATACGCGCAGCTCCTCGTCGCGCTCCGCGGTGACCTTGTCGGTCAGGGCGGCCTCGATGCCGGCGTCGTGGCCGCGCACGGCGCGGACCGGTCCGGTCGCCTGGCGCAGCTGCTCGGGCAGTTCGCGCACGTCCTTGGCGGGAATGCCCAGCAGCTGCTCGGCCTCGGCGAGGGAGTGGCGGCGGCCGACCCACAGCTCGCCCTGGCCGGAAAGCCAGAACTCGCCGTTCTCACGGTTGGAGCGGGGCAGCAGATAGATGGTGGCGCGGTGGCCTTCGCCGTGCGGCTCCAGGACCAGGACGCCGTCCTCGGACTGGTCGCCGGTGAGGTACGCGTACTCGGTCGAGGCGCGGAAGGCGTACTCGGTGTCATTGGAGCGGGTCTTCAGATTGCCCGCCGGGATCACCAGGCGCTCGCCGGGGAAACGCGCAGAGAGCGCGGCACGGCGGGCGGCGGTGTGCGAGGCCTGGGCGATGGGCTGCAGATCGTGCAGCTCGGTGTCGGCCCAGCCGGTCGTCATGTTCTCGGCGAGCTCGTCGGACACGCCCGGGTACAGGCCGTTCTTGCGCTGCTTGATTGGCTGCTCTTCTTCTTCCGGGGTCTCCGGGGTGAGCTCCTCAGCCACGTCTTCTCCTCGATACGACACTGGACCGGCTTCCATCGTATGTGCGACGGGAAGACCGCCCGGTGCCCTGTGGAAAACGTGTGGGACGTCAGTCAAAACGGGCGGCGAGCAGCACCACGTCCTCACCGCTGTCGGCCTCGTCGAGACCTTCCGAAAGCACTGTGCGCAGCACATGGTCGGCGATCGCCGCCGGGTCGTGGCGTACGGCATTCGGCACGCTCGCCGCCGCCGCGTGCAGCCGCGCGAAGGCCCGGTCCATGGGATCGCCGGTACGCCGCAGCAGCCCGTCCGTATACAGCAGCACCGTTTCTCCTGGCTCGGGCGAAAGCTCCACGCTCGGCGCCTCCCAGCAGGCGAGCATCCCCAGGGGGGCCGACAGGGACGTCTCGACGAACTCGGTGCGCCGCTCGCCGACCACCAACGGCGGTGTGTGCCCCGCCCCGGCCAGCACGATCTTCCTCCTGGCCGGCTCGGCGTACGCGAAGAGCGCGGTGGCGGTCCTGGCCGGCTCGGTCAGCCGCAGCAGCAGCTCCAGATCGGACAGTACGGCGACGGGGTCCTCGCCCTCCATCACGGCGTACGCCCGCAGGGATGCCCGCAGCCGCCCCATCGCGGCCAGCGCGCTCGGCCCGGAGCCGCTGACCGAACCCACGGCCAGTCCCAGCGCGCCTTCCGGCAGCGGCAGCGCGTCGTACCAGTCGCCGCCGCCGTGCGGTCCTGTGCGGTGCCTGGCGGCGAGCTGGACGCCCGGCACCCGGGGCAGCCGGCTGGGCAGCAGCTCCTCGGCGACGGTCGCCACCGTGGCGCGGGCGTGTTCCAGCTCGAGGAGCCGGGCCAGATGCTCGGTGGCGTAGCGCATATAGAGCCCGACGAGATGGCACTGGCGCTCCACCGGCGCGGCGGGCTCGTCGTACATCCAGACGGCGGCGCCGAGCGTGCCTGCCGTTTCGGAGGCGAGCGGCTGGGTGTAACTGGCGGCATAGCCGAGGCGGACGACGACGTCGCGGTGGTGGGGGTCGAGGGTCTCTTCGGCGAGCAGGTCGGGGTGGGCGACGGCCTCCGGGAGGCCGCCCGGACCGGGCCGCCCGTCGGGGAGCCGACCGTCCAGGATCCTGCCGTACGCGGTCGCGCCGCGCGGGACCGTCTCGATATGGCCAAGTTCGGCATGGGTGAGCCCGAGGCCCTTGGTGAGGGCGGGGCCGTGGTCGGGCTCGAAACAGTCGGCCCGCCAGGAGCCCGGCGCGGGTTCGAGGACGACCATGCCTCGGCGGGCGCCGACCAGGGCGGCTCCCGCGCGCAGCAGTTCATGGAGGGCGTCGTCGAGCGAAGCGGTTCTGGCCAGGCGTTCGGTGAGTTCGTGGAGGGTGGTCAGATCGGAGACCCAGCCGGCCAGCCGGTCCTGAATCACCGCGCCGGGAGGGGCCGCTGAGGCAGGAAGGGCGGGCAGGGGGGAGGAAGTGTGCGCTGGAGCTGGAACCGCTGAATCGATTCCAGCCACTTTCGGCAGGTGAGGGGCGCTCATGGCAGCCGGCTTTCCGACTGGTGCACTTCGCTCAATAGCATCGCAAACCCCCATGTCATTCTGCGCGGCTATCAATGCATCCACATGTACACGCACACGTAAGGGGATGTCCAGCATTGCCCCAGTGGGATTGGTGGTGTCTACGAGACTGTTAACTTGGCTGAAAAATGCACCCTATGGCGGTTGATTGAGGTCGACTGAGGGCGGTCAGTAGGGCGTCATTCCAAGCGTGATGGGTACGTAAACGGTGATGGCCAGGGGCAGTTGGGACCGCCCCGGAACCTGGCGGTGGGCCTGGGCGTCTTAACAGCCGAAGGTCGCGCCCCATCCCCGAGTGGCGGGGAAAAGTTCAGCGGGACAGCAAGCGCCAGGCGCGCGCCACCCCTCGCCACGCGTTTAATGGACTACAGCCCACGTTCGGCCCCCGGGCGGCGATCCTGTCGCAGGCGAAGCGGGGGGTCGCCCATGCCACCGGCAAGGGGCGGTGATACGCCGACTTGTACGCACAGTGAAGAGCTGCACACATGTTGTGATGTGGACCTCGGCGTTCAACGGAAAGGAACGAGCGCTCATGCGCGAGATCCTCGGAAGGCGACGCAGGCTCGGGTTCCGGCGCAAGAGGGGGCCTGTACAGCTCGAAGCGGCGCTCACCTGCGCCGTCGAGTGGCAATGGCCGGTGCTCCCCGGTGTGGGACCCAAGGCGGCCGGAAGTCGCGGTGTCAGCGGGCGCGGCTGCGCCTGCCCCGACCCCGAGTGCGTCGTGCCCGGCGCGCACCCCTTCGACCCTGGAATCCTGGCGGCGACGACCGACGAGCGAATGGTGCGCTGGTGGTGGACCAACCGGCCCACCGCTCCGATCATGCTGGCCACCGGAGGGCACGCACCGTGCGCGGTGAGCCTGCCCGCGGTTGCCGGGGCGCGTGCGCTGTCGGCGCTCGACCGGATGGGTATGCGGCTCGGTCCTGTTGTCGCGACGCCCACGCGCTGGTCGCTCCTGGTGGCTCCGTACAGCCTTGAGGAGCTCGGCGAACTGCTCTTCGTCAAGGACTGCGTGCCGAGTTCGCTGCGCTTCCACGGTGAGGGCGGCTATCTGGTGCTGCCGCCCTCCGAGACGGGGACGGGCCAGGTGCGCTGGGAGCGTGCCCCGCTGCCGGGATCCGCGGCTCCCTGGCTGCCGGGTGTGGAGGCGGTGGTGGACGCGCTGGTCGAGGCGAGCACCAGCGCACCGGACGGCGGCAGCCGCCTCGCGTACTGAACGTGCGCACCGGGCCCGCGGTATCGCGGGCCCTTGAACCCTCTCTTGATCCGGGCCGGCTCTGTCACTCGTACGGGTAGGGGCCGGCCCGAGTTGTGCGGGAATTGGGCGCGGGGCTCCACTGGCGGTGGCATCGGGTCGATATCTTCGGCCCACCGTCAGAATTCCCGCGCAGTCGGCAGGTGGGCCCATGAATCTCCGCATGATCGGGCTCGCCGCCGTTGTGGTGTTCACCGGGCTGCTGCCGCTGGCCGCCTCCGCGGGACCGGTTGGGGGTACCTCCCAGGCCGAAGGCTCCGGGGGAGGACTCCGGCCGGGGCCGGGGGCCCTTTCCGCACCCGTTCCCGCGCCCGACTCCGCTTCCGCTCTCGCGGACGGGGCGAGGCCGAAACCCGAACCGGGTCTGCTGCCCGGGCCCGGAGCATCCCCAGCCGTCGGCGTGACCGGGCCCACCGTCGCGCATACATCCGCGCAATGTGGGCCGGAACTCGCCTCTCCCGACAGGGTCGAAGCCCAGACCTGCGTGCTTACCGATGGGCGCGACACCTGGGCGCGTACGTACTACCGCAATGCCACAGGCGAGGAATTGACTTCCCTGCTCACTCTGATGGGACCCGGCGGGCGCACACTGCAGATCAACTGCGTGGTCGAGGTGGGGGACGAGCCGGACGTCTGCGAAACGCCCCGTGAGGCCTCCCGTGGCGCTGTCACGGAGTATTCCGCGGTGGCGGAGTTCGCAACTGCCGACGAGGTCGGAGAGGGGCCGCTGCTGCTGCGGTCCGGGAGCAACTCCGCGTCGCCTGCGGGCCGTTGACGGAACGCACCATTCCGTAGAAATGGAAGCGCCCGGTCGCTGGCGACGGGGGATGCACCAGCGACCGGGCTTCTAGAACGGTAACAAGAGATCGGCAGTTAGCAAATTCGATCTCGGGTATTCGGACAGGGATTTACCTGCCCATAGGGCGAGTTGTGACTGGGGTCACCTATCGGTCGACAGAAACCGTCACTCTCAGCTGAGGGTGACTTGGCGGTTGGTGAGCCCGCCGCGCGCCCGGCGCTCCTCCGCGGTCAGCGGCCCGTCGGTCGCGAGAGCCTTCGCGAGCCGCTCGACGAGCTCGGCGGCCGGCTTCTCGCACTCCTCGGCACCCATTGAGCTCGGCAGGTCCCAGACGGGGACCATCAGCCCGTGCGCACGGAAGGATCCGACCAGCCTGGTCCCCTCGCCGATCGAGGAGGCACCGGCGGCGTGCAGCCGGGCAAGCGCGTCCAGGAGGTGCTCCTCGGGGTGCGGCATGACCCAGCGGAGGTGGTTCTTCTCCGGGGTCTCGCACCAATACGCGGCTTCGACGCCGGAGAGCTTCACTGTCGGGATCGCGGCGGCGTTCGCGCGCTCCAGCGATGCGGACACCTCGGGCGTGGCGCTTCCCGCGGAGTCCGGGACCCAGAACTCGAAGCCGGAGTGCACGGTCGGCTCGAAGTCGGCGTCCGCGTCGAGCAGCTCCTGCAGCCGCACACCGTCGGCGGGCACCCTCTGGGCGGCGACCGGGGTGCCGGGCTCGGCGATAAGCGCGCGCTGCAGGGTGTCGGCCAGATCGCGGCTGATGTCGCCGGACGAGGTGTCGTTCTGCAGCCCGAGCAGGACGGAGCCGTCGTCACGGCGCAGGGCGGGCCAGGCCATCGGCAGTACGGTCGCGAGTGTCACGGACGGCACGTCCTCGGGCAGCCCACCCTTGAGGGTGAGCGTGGCGGTCGCGGCGGGCACCAGCTCGCGCAGGGCCACCCAGTCGCACTCGCCGGGCAGTCCCTCGAACGGGCGCTGGACCAGCTCGGTCACGGCGTGCGCGGCGGCCCGGCCGTGACAGGCCTTGTAGCGGCGGCCAGATCCGCAGGGGCAGGGCTCGCGGGCCCCGACCACGGGGATCTCTCCGTCCCTGAGCTGCGGCTTCCCGGCCTTGGTCTGGGGTCGCTTCTTGGCCATGGTGTGGCTTTCTCCCGATTACGGCGGTGCTGTGTGCTGTGTCGTCGGGCGCGAGCCTAGCCGTCGGCCGGGTTCAGTACAGCTTGGCTGGGCCTTGCATCGGGTTGAGCCGAGCCCGGGACAGCACGGTCGGCTGTCGGTCGGGCCCTCCGCCCGGCTGTCGGTCGGGCTGTCGGTCGTGCTGTTGGTCGGGCCCGCTGCACGGCTGTCGCTCGGGCTGTCGGTCAGGCTGTTGTCGCGCCCTCCGCCCGGCTGTCGGCGGGGCTCTCCGTTGAGCTCCGCCGGGCTCCGTAGAACTCCGCCGGCCTCAGTCGAGGTCGTCGTACGACTCCGCGAACTCGAAGCCGGGGCCTGCGACGCGCGTAGCGAAATCCTCGCGGCGGTGCCCTTCGGTGACAATCACCCACACCGTGACCTCACCGGTCGCGCTGTCGCGAACGCCCCAGTCCTGGGCGAGCGCGCTGATGATGTTGAGCCCCCGGCCGCCTCGCGCGGTGACCGATGGCGTGGCTGGAACCGGCCGGGTCGGACCGCCTCCGTCCGTCACCTCGACGGTGAGGCGACCTGCCCTCTCGACGCGCCAGGCGGCGCGGATGTCGCCGTCGCCCACCTCCGCGTGCCCCAGCGGCCTGCCGTGCCGACAGGCATTGCTGAGCAGTTCGGAAAGGATCAGTACTGCATCGTCGACGACCGATTCGGACACCCCGTTGCGGCGCAATTGCTCACGCATCCGGTGTCTCGCCTCACCCACGCCCGCAGGGCCATGGGGTACGGCCATGCTCGACGACGTGGGCACCTCCTGTGCCACCACCAACGCCACCCCCGAGACCTCCTTTGCCCCACGCCACGGTGTGAATGCCCCAATGGACTGGACCGGAAACCGGCCAAGCGCGGGCCAGTGACGCACTCGTAACGATCCAATACGGACCGAACGCGCCGGTGCACTCCCTGTAATCAGCCTTAAAGGCGGCCCAGTTGGGACAACACCTGTTTGGGACGATTGGTGATGATCGCCTCGACACCGAGGCGGGTGCAGAGCTCGACGTCCTCCGGTTCATTGACGGTCCACACGTGCACGCGATGGCCCGCACGGTGCAGCCGGGCGATATATCCGGGGTGATTGCGGACGATCCGCATGCCCGGACCGGCGATCCGCGCGCCGGCCGGCAGCCGCCCGTCGCGCAGCCGCGGCGTCACGAACTGCATCAGATAGACAGTGGGGAGGTTCGGCGAAGCCGCCGAGACCCGGTGCAGGGACCGGGCCGAGAAGCTCATGATCCGTACGGGCGAGTCGTCGGCCGTGGTCGGATCGGACAGGCCGAAGCGCCCGAGAAGGTGAAGCAGCCGCTCCTCCACCTGGCCCGCCCAGCGGGTGGGGTGCTTGGTCTCGATGGCCAGCTCGATGCGGCGGCCGGAATCGGCCACCAGCCCCAGCAGCCGTTCCAGGGTGAGTACGGAGGTGAAGGACGGGTCTCCCCAGTCGGGGCTCTCCTCGCTGTCCTTCCACGACCCGAAGTCGAGGGCCGCGAGATCTGCGAGCTCCAGGGCGGAGACGGCGCCTCGGCCGTTGGAGGTGCGGTTGATGCGGCGGTCGTGGACGCAGACGAGATGCCCGTCGGCGGTGAGCCGTACATCGCACTCGAGGGCGTCGGCGCCGTCCTCGATCGCCTTCTTGTACGCGGCCAGGGTGTGCTCGGGGGCGTCTTCGGAGGCACCTCGGTGGGCGACGACCTGGATGTTGTGCTGCCGTGCTTGAGTCACCGCGTCATGGTGTCACCGAGGCGGGGTAGGCGCGTGCAGGGGGCTGGTCCGGAAGCTGGTTCGAGGGCTGTCCGGCGGCCCTTCCGGTGGCTTTGGAGATGCGTCCGTTTTGTCGGACGTAAAGGATTGCCGAGATACACACAGGTCCTGCTTACAGTGGTCTGACGTGTGGTGGGAAAAGCTGACGGCAGTCACTTGCGAGCGCTGACGAGGAACCTGTGGAAAACCTGAGGAGAGAGCTGTGAGCACCGAGAACGAGGGCACTGCGGTCCCGGCCGCCCCGTCCGTACCTCCTGTGCCGGGCGCCGCTCCCGAAGGCACGCCGGCGTCTGCTTCAGGAGCCGAGATGCCGCAGACAGCCGAATCAGCTCACCAGGACGGGGCGCACCACTACACCCAGCCGGCTGCGGCCGAGCGGCCCGGGCACTCCCCCCAGCCCGACCCTGCCACCGCGCCGCTGCCCGGTCCCGTCCCCGCCCTCGCGCCGACAGGCGCGCACCACACGGCAGCCGGCTGGCCGCCGCCCCCGCCCGCACTCCCCTCCTACGGGGGCGGCGGCGGTCCGGCCTGGGGCGCGTCGGCCCAGGTCTCCGAGCCCCCGCGCAAGCGCTCCGGCGGACTGGTCGCCGCGGTGCTCGCCGCCGCGCTAGTAGCGGGCGGCGTCGGCGGCGGCATCGGCTACTGGGCCGCCGAGCGCAACGACGACACCTCCGGCTCGACCACCGTTTCCGCGGCGGACGCGCCCAAGGACTTCAAGCGTGAGCCGGGAACCGTCGCCGCGGTCGCGGCCAAGGCGCTGCCGAGCGTGGTCACCATCGAGGCGAAGGCGGGGGGCGGCGTCGGCGGCAACGGCGAGACCGAGGGCGGCACGGGCACCGGCTTCGTCTACGACAAGGAAGGCCACATCCTCACCAACAACCACGTGGTGGCTTCCGCGGCCGACGGCGGCACGGTGTCCGCGACCTTCTCCAACGGCAAGAAGTACGACGCCGAGGTGGTCGGCCGGGCCGAGGGCTACGACGTAGCCGTACTGAAGCTGAAGGACGCCCCCTCAGGGCTGAACCCGCTGGCCCTCGGCAACTCCGAGCAGGTCGCCGTCGGCGACTCGACCATCGCGATCGGCGCGCCATTCGGCCTTTCGAACACCGTCACCACCGGCATCATCAGCGCCAAGAACCGCCCGGTCGCCTCGGGCGACGGCTCCAGCGGCAAGAACTCGTACATGAGCGCCCTGCAGACCGACGCCTCCATCAACCCGGGCAACTCCGGCGGCCCGCTGCTCGATTCGCGCGGTGCGGTGATCGGCATCAATTCCGCGATCCAGTCTGCGGGCAGCGACGGCCTCGGCCAGTCGCAGGCGGGCTCGATCGGCCTCGGCTTCGCCATCCCGATCAACCAGGCGAAGAACGTCGCCGAGCAGCTGATCAAGACGGGCAAGCCCGTCTACCCGGTGATCGGCGCGACGGTCGACATGTCGAGCAAGGACTCGGGCGCCAAGATCGCCGCCGAGGGCGCGGGCGGAACCCCGGCGGTGACCCCGAACGGCCCGGCCGCGAAGGCAGGTTTCAAGGCGGGCGACGTCATCACCAAGTTCAACGGCAAGTCGATCGACAGCGGTCCGACACTGATCAGCGAGATCTGGAACCACAAGCCGGGCGACAAGGTGACGCTCACGTACCAGCGCGACGGCAAGGAGTACAAAGCGGAGGTCATCCTGGGCAAGCGCACGGGCGACAGCTGATCCCGGTAGTCTGTAGCCCGCTCCGCCGCAGGTGGCCGGGGCGTGGGTGGGTTGCCCGAGCGGCCTAAGGGAACGGTCTTGAAAACCGTCGTGGCAGCGATGTCACCGTGGGTTCAAATCCCACACCCACCGCATGCAGGTCAGCGTAGATGCTGGTCAGAAGGGGTGTCCCGTGCCAGGGGCGCCCCTTCGTCATGGGCCCTGTCTCACTCTGAACCGCCCCTGTGCCGCTTTGGATCACCGTGTGTGGACCAGGCGTGGACCAGATTGCTGCCCGCTCAGGGCCTGTCACCAGGCAATGTGGGCCATGTGTGGGCCAGCGGAGGCCGCTGGTCCAGGGAGCGGGACAGCGTCGTCCTGCCTGAGATGCGCGAAGGACGACGCCTCGCGAACGCATGTGGCTGGCGGGATGGGTCAGTCGGGCAGGGGAACACGGATGACGGGGTCGAAGGGGCGCTTGTTGAAGCCGGCACGCACGTTCCGGCAGTCCGGCGCCTTGCACATGAAGAATCCCTCGACGTTCTTCCGGCTTGTGCGCTCCTTGAGCCAGATCTTCTCCAGGGCAGTGAGAGGACGATGTGGTTCGTCGGAGTCGCAGGTGTAGCAAAACATCGTGTTGCGCGGCACGACACCTCCTGAGACGGGCGGGCAGGCCAAGTCAGGAGCATATGGAGACATCTTGGGCGACAGACAGTAGGCAACCGGCCGTCTCCGGGCAGAGGGCTGTTGCACGTGCACCACGCCGGTGACGTGCAGCGCCTAGGTGATCGATTCCAGGGGGTAGTAGTCACTGCGGCCTTCGTGCTCGCATCCTGCTCGGGTTCCGCCGCGGTGAGTCGTCGGCCTTCGCTGGGAAAGCCTGGACCTCGACAAGCGTGAGATCCGTGTCCGTACACAGCGGCAGCGCGCGGTGAGGCGTACGAGGACGATCCCAAGGGCCGCCGTCGTCGGCAGACCCTGCCCCTGTCCGCCCTCTGCGTCGTTCCCCTGCGGTGGCAGCGGATGCGACAGGCGGCATTGCGCGAGAGCGCCGGGGATCAACGGGAGGAGACGGGATACGTCTTCACGACGCGCACCGGCCGGCCGATCGAGCCGCGCAGCCTGTACCGCTCGTTCACCCGCGTCGCCCAGACCGCCGGGCTCCGAGTGATCCGGCTGCATGATGCCCGGCACGGTTGCGCGACTCTGCTGACCGCTGCTGGCGTCGCTCCCCGCGTCGTAATGGAGATCCTCGGCCATAGCCAGATCGCTGTCACGCTGAACATCTACACGCCCGTTATGCAGGACACGCAGCGCGAGGCAGTGAGCCACCTGGACCGGATGCTCAAGCGGCGGCCAGTCGTGAATGACCGCCCCAGTTGATGTCAGAAGTAGATGTCAAAGGCCCCCAGCCTTGATCGGCTGGGGGCCTTTTCACTGGTGGGCGCGGACGGTTTCGAACCGCCGACATCTGCTTTGTAAGCCTGGCGATGATCTCTGAATTGTCTGCCCAGGTCATCGGGCCTGGGGAACGACACAGCCACGGTAGGCATATCGGCCCCGTTGCGTACCTCCGCTGACCGCTACTAGCCGGTGGTTCTGGCACGGTAGTGGCACGACAGCCAGGGCCTGTCCTGTCGATCACGGTGAAGGGCGGTGGGGCCGCCAAGCAGGGGGCCACGATGATCGTCGTGGCCGAGTTCTTTGCGGTGCCGGACGACGCATCAGCGGCATCGGCGCTTGAGAACGGGCCGGGGCAGGTGTGCGAGTGCCCCTCCTTCGTCGGCATCCCCGTGCTCGACGGCCCGACCTGGCCGCTGGACCGGCGTTCCCGCCCTACGACCATGATCCGTTCGTGGAACCGGGCCTGCCGCACGAGATGGCGACGCGCGCGATGGAGTGATCACGTCGGCAAGGTATCTTCCTCCCGCGGCACGTCGAGCGTCTCTCCGCGCCGCGTCAGGGAGGGAAGAAATGCGTGTATCACTGCT
The DNA here is from genome assembly GCF_030817355.1 of Streptomyces sp. V1I1. NCBI lineage: Bacteria > Bacillati > Actinomycetota > Actinomycetes > Kitasatosporales > Streptomycetaceae > Streptomyces > Streptomyces sp. V1I1. The sequence goes on from NZ_JAUSZH010000001.1 coordinate 4,208,596, forward strand.
TCGGCGCCTGGCCGCGATGGCCACGACGCTGGGGCTCACCTCGCTCGGGCTCCTCGGTGCGGGCGCGGCGCCCGCACAGGCCGCGATCAGCGACTGCCCGTCGGGCTATTTCTGTGCCTGGAAGACCGACAACGGCACGGGCACCATGTTCAAGACGAACGCGAACAAGGCGACGCTGGGGACGTGGGACAACACGTTCCAGTCCGTCGTGAACCGCACGTCCAAGTTCGCCTGCCTGCACGACGACACGAACTACAGCCGGAACGGCGGCGTCTCCATCTGGGACCCCGACCCCGCGGGTACCGAGTGGGGCTACTCCCACCGCACCGTCAGCTCGGTGAGCCTCGTCCCCACCGAGCGGGAGTGCTTCCTCCCGGCATACCCGGAGTGGTACGCCACGACCGCGCCCCAGGCAGCGGGCTTCGGTGACCTGAACGCCGACCTCCGGGCCGACGTCCTCGTCCGGGACAAGGCGGGCCGGCTGTGGTTCCTGCGCGGCGACGGCACCGGGCAGCTGGTCGGCAACAGTGGCTGGAACGCCATGAACGTCCTCGTCCGCCACGGCGACTTCAGCGGTGACGGCCGCGAGGACGTGATCGCCCGCGAGGCGTCCACCGGGACGCTGTGGCTGTACCCGGGCGCCGGCACCGGCAGCCTCGGTGCGCGCAAGCTCATGGGCAACGGCGGCTGGAACGCCATGAGCGGGATCGTCGCCTTCGGTGACCTCTCCGGCGACGGCCGCTCGGATGTGCTGGCCGTCGAGAAGGCCACGGGCAAGCTCTGGCTGTACCCCGGCACCGGCGCCGGCAGCCTCGGTGCCCGCAAGCTCATGGGCAGCAGCGGCTGGACCGGCATGAGCGCCCTGGTGGGGGCCGGTGACATGAACGGTGACGGCCGTGCGGACCTGATCGCCCGCAAGGCCTCCACCGGGGAGCTGTGGCTGTACCCGGGCAAGGCCGGGGCCCTCGGGTCCCGTGTGCTGATCGGCAACAGCGGCTGGAACGGCATGGACACGTTCCTGGGCCTGGGCGATGTCACCGGCGACGGCCGTGCCGACCTCGTCACCACCACCAAGAGCAGCTATGTCGGCCAAGGCTGCCGAGGCGTCGGCTGCCAGCTCGTGTACCCGGGCCGCGGCAACGGCGCGCTGGACTCGCGCGAGGAGACGGCCACCGACTGGTGGAACCTGAACGGCTTCTTCTGACCGAGGGAAAGGGCCTCCGCTTCCGGGTGGAGGTCCTTTCGCATGTGTGGCGCCGGGCCGCGCTGGTACCAACCTCGGGTGCACCCCGCCTGCACCACGCCGAGGAGTGCAAGCAGCCCGTACGGGCCGCGGAAACCCACATCGAGGGGAAAGGCCTCCGTGGCGGCAGCGGCAACAGGATGTCCAGGTCGCCGGCGGCCGCCGCAACCGCTTGAAGCAGGCCCCTGCGGTCGCCACCCCATACGACAAACGCGGCTATGCCTACCTCGGCAATGCGATGGCGGCGGCCCTGGTCATCTGGCTCCGTACCTGACGAACGGACGCAGCTCCCCCGTTTCCCCAGCCCCCGTTTCCCCAGCCCCCGTTTCCCCAGCCCCCGTGCCCTCCCGTCAGCGGCCCCGGCCCGAGGTGAGCCGGTCCGCCGAGGCGATCGTCGCGCGGGCTTCGTGCTCGCTCAGGCCCGCGCGGACCGCCGCTTCGGTGAGGGCGTCCGCGAGGTCGTCGCCGAAGCCGTTCTCGTAGGCGCGGCAAGCCGCCCAGAACAGCCGGGTGTTGCGCTGGCCTTCGTGGGCCGCGAGGACGAACTGGACCAGGCCCTGGCCCTGGAACGGACGGGAGGGAGCGGCGTGCGTGGGGTGGTGGGGGCGTGCGGGGGGTGTGATGAGGCGCAGGAGCGCGCGGGGGCACGGCGCGGGGGACAGCTCGGCCGTGCCGGGCGCGAGTCGGTACGCGCCGTGGGCGCTCACCGAACCGGGGCCGACGAGATAGCCCCCGGCGCCGCGGACGTCGATGCCGGCGGCGAGCCGGCTCGCGGAGTTCGGGACGACGACGTCCGGCGGGCCGGTCAGCCAGAGGTGGCGGCCGCCGCTCGGGGTGAGGACGGTGACCGTCTCCGGGATCGTGAACAGATGGCGCAGGGCCAGGTGCTGCAGCGCGGCCACGGAGTCGGTCGAGGACTTGGTGTCGAGGTCGATGCCGATCAGATGGTGCGGCGGCCGGCCGCAGGCGATGCCGTAGCCGGTGGCCCAGGGGGCGGCGGCGAACAGGGCGCGGATGCCCGCCGGGTCGGTGGTGGCGTCGTGGACGCCGTGGCCCGGCAGGCCGCATTCTCCGCGGCACAGGACCGGCTCGGGGTCGCCCCGGTGGGGTGAGCGCAGGGCGGGGAGCTTGGTGGGGGACAGGGGGATGACGGGGAGCCCGCGCTCGGCGGCGGAAAGAGCGTGGGCGAGGGCCAGGGTGGCGGTCTGCCGGTCGGTGATGGCCATGGCTCTATTTTCGTACAAGCGTTCGAAGAAGGGAAGAGGGAAAGACTGGCCGAAAACATGCCGAAACGCTTCACCCCTTGTCCTGGCCGGGCTGTGTGGTGTGCGCCGATGTGAACTGGGGGCTCTGCGGGCGCGAAGGGGGTTTATCGGCATGTCATCACGCTTGAGGGCGAATTGGGTGCTCCGGCGTGGTTCGCCGGGGATTCGGTGGGCAACTCTGATCTCGCGACGTCGTGACCACGATCCGGGGCGGTCGGCCAACTGCCCTGGAACAAGCCGTACTTCTGCAGTTCCGGTTCATGGAGGAAATGACATGGCAAGCATCCGCACCGCCCGCGCCATCGCCGCTGTCGCCGCCCTGCCACTCGCTGCCGCCCTCTTCTCGGGTGTTGCCCAGGCCGACAACGGCGCGTTCGCGGACGACGGATCGAACGCGACGGTGGCGTCGGTCGTCAGCGGCGTAGGCGGCGACAACTGGGGCAATTCGACCACCACTCAGCAGGTGGCGAGCGGCGCCGGCGCGTCCAACCAGAACAACACCGCCAGTGTGAACGGCTCCGGCTTCACTGCGATCGACCAGTCCAACACGGTGGTGAACTTCACGAGTCTGTGGTGGTGACCGGCCCGAGGGGGGTTCGATCAAGGGGTGAACGACTGCCTGCGCGGCGGCACTTCGGTGCCTCCGCGCAGGCGGTTGTGCGTCGTGGCCGTCTGCTGTGGTTGTGCGTGCGGCTGTGCCTGCCGCTGTACGGGGTGGCCGCGTCCGGCCGCCGACCTTGACAGCGGGCGCGCATCTGACGGACAGTCAGAAATCCTGACCCGTACGCCCGGGAGGCGGCCCCCGTGCACCTCGCCCCGACGGAGCGGCAGCAGCGGCTGCGCGCCGAACTGCGTTCGTACTTCCGAGATGTGATGCCGGACGGACCGCCGCCCGCCGACGACGAGACGGGGCAGCGCCGGCTGCTGCGACGGATCGGCGCGGACGGGCTGCTCGGACTCGGCTGGCCCGTTGAGTACGGAGGCCAGGGGCGGGGCCCCGACGAACAGTTCGTCTTCTTCGACGAGGCGTACCGGGCGGGTGCGCCTGTCTCCATGGTGACGCTGAACACTGTAGGCCCGACCCTGATGAAGTACGGGACCGCGGAGCAGAAGTCGTACTTCTTGCCGCGCATCCTCAGCGGCGACGTCGTCTTCGCGATCGGCTACAGCGAGCCGGAGGCCGGGACGGACCTCGCCTCGCTGCGTACGCGCGCCGTGCGGGAACGCACTGCTGACGGCGACTCCTGGGTCGTCGACGGGCAGAAGATCTTCACCAGCAACGGCCAGAACGCGGACTGGATCTGGCTCGCCTGCCGTACGGACCCGCAGGCGCCCAAGCACAAGGGCATCTCGATCATCCTGGTGCCGACGGACGCGCCCGGATTCGCGTGGACGCCGATCGAGACAGTGGGCGGGCTGACCACGACGTCGACGTACTACGACGGGATACGGGTGCCCGCCGCGAACCTGGTCGGCGAGGAGAACGGCGGCTGGGGGCTGATCACCAACCAGCTCAACCATGAGCGGGTGGCGCTCGCGGCGATCGGGATGCAGGCCGAGGACTTCTACGAGGCGGCGCTGGAGCGGGCGCGTACACCCGATCCAGTGACGGGCGAACGCCGGATTGACGAGCCGTGGGTGCAATTCAGAGCGGCTGAAGTGCACGCCCGGCTGGCGGCAACGCGCCTGCTCAACTGGCGTTTGGTGGGGGATGTGGGGGCGGGCCGGCTGGCGCCCGGCGATGCGAGCGGCGTGAAGTTCGCGGGAACCGAATCCGCGGTCGAGGTGTATCGAATGTGCCAGGAAATCACGGGGGAGGCGGGGCTGATCCGGGGCGGATCGCCCGGCTCGCTCGACATCGGAGCTCTGGGTGACGGGGAGCTGGAGCGGATGAACAGAGCGGCGCAGATCAACACCTTCGGGGGCGGGGTGAGCGAGGTGCAGCGGGAGATCGTCGCCACGATGCGGCTCGGCATGAAGAGGGGAAAGAGGTGAGCGGGGAAGTGGTGAGGGGGCAGGTGGTGAGCGAGGAAGCGGTGAGCGGGGATTTCTACGGACGCCTGAAGGCGTACGAGGGGAGGGCCGCGGCCACGGCGGGCGTCGGCAAGGACCTGGTCAACGAACCGATGATCAGGCACTGGTGCGAGGCGATGGGGGACGCCAGCCCCGCCTACACCGGCCCTGACGCAGTAGCGCCGCCGACCATGCTGCAGGCGTGGACGATGGGCGGTCTGTCCGGGCACACGGACCGGTCGGCTGCGCAGGACGAGCTGTTCGCCCTGCTCGACGGGGCGGGGTACACCTCGGTGGTCGCGACCGACTGCGAGCAGGAGTATCTGCGGCCGCTGCGGCCGGGGGACCGGATCACCTTCGACGCGGTGATCGAGTCGGTGTCGGAGCTCAAGACGACGAAGCTGGGGACGGGGCATTTCGTCACGACACGGATGGACGTCCGGGCGGACGGGGAGCAGGCGGGCACCCACCGCTTCCGGATCCTGAAGTACGCCCCGGCGGCGAAGGGGAAGCCCAGGGGGAAGACCAAGGGTGAGCGGCCACGGCCAGTGATCAACCGGGACAATGCCGGATTCTGGGACGGGGTGGCCGAGCACCGGCTGCTGATACAGCGGTGCGCGGGGTGCGGGGCGCTGCGCTCTCCCTGGCTGCCGGGGTGCGCCGCCTGCGGCTCGCCGCAGTGGGACACGGTCGAGGCGAGCGGCGCGGGGACCGTCTACTCGTACGTCGTGATGCACCACCCGCCCTTCCCCGCCTTTGACCCTCCGTACGCGGTGGGGCTGATCGAGCTCGAGGAAGGCGTGCGGATGGTCAGCAATGTCGTCGGCGTGCCGTACGACAAGGTGCGGATCGGGATGCCCGTTCAGCTTGAATTCCTGCGGGTCGACAAGGAGTTGGAGCTGCCGGTTTTCAGAGGCTCGGGCGGGGGTGCGGGCTGATGGACTTCACACCCACCGAGGAGCAGTCCGCGGCGCAGGAGCTGGCCGCGCGGATCTTCGGTGACCTCTCCACACATGAGCGGCTGGCCGCCGCCGGGAGCGGGACGGACGCCGAGTTGTGGAAGGCGCTGTGTGCGGCGGGGCTTGTCGGGGCCGCCGAAGACATAGGCGTGCTCGGTCTGGTGCTGCTCTTGGAGGAGCAGGGGCGGACCACCGCACAGGTGCCCTTCGCGGCGACCTGTGTGTACGGACTGCTGGCGGTGGCCGCGCACGGCACGGACGAGCAGCGCGTCCGGCTGCTGCCCGCACTGCGGGACGGCACGGCGGTGGCGACCGGGGCGTTCCCGGCGCGCGGAGGTGGGATACGGGCCACCGCGCCGGGGCAATTGAGCGGCGCCCTGCCGTTCGTGCCGTGGCTGCGGGACGCCACGCATGTGCTGGTCCCCGACGCCGACCGGGCGCTGTGGCTCGTACGGACAGCTGACGCGGAGGTGTCGGAGGTGGAGACCACCGCGCCCTGGGCGGCCGGGCGGCTAGTCCTGTCCGGGACGCCGGGCGAACGGCTGGGCGGGCCCGGTGCGTACGAATCAGTGCTGGCCCTGGGGCGTACGGCCTTCGCCGGCCTGCAGGCCGGGGTGTGCGCGGGTTCCCTCGCCCGGGCCGTCCAATACACCTCGACCCGCGAGCAGTTCGGGCGTCCGCTCTCCACCAACCAGGGCGTGCTGCTGCGCGCGGCCGACGCGTACATGGACACCGAGGCCATACGGGTCACGGCCTACGAAGCCGCCTGGCGGCAGGACGTAGGCCTGGACGCGGCCGCCGAGGCATTGACAGCCGCCTGGTGGGCCTCCGAGGCCGGCAAGTGTGTCGTCCACGCCGGGCAGCATCTGCACGGTGGGACCGGCGCCGACCTGGACCATCCCGTCCACCGGCACTTCCTGTGGGGGCGCCAGCTGGACGCCTACCTCGGCTGCGGCGCGGAACTCCTCGCCGAACTGGGTCAATTGCTCGCGAAGGAGGAGCCCGTATGACGAGTGCCGGAGAGGAGCTGCCACCGCTGACCATCCCCATCACCCGCACGCTGATCGTCGCCGGGGCCATGGCCTCCCGCGACTACCAGGACGTCCACCACGACTCCGAGCTCGCGAAGGAGCGGGGATCCCCGGACATCTTCATGAACATCCTCACGACCAACGGCCTGGTCGGGCGGTACATCACCGACTGCTTCGGGGAGCGGGCCGTGCTCCGTAAGGTCGCGATCCGGCTGGGCGCGCCCAACTACCCGGGAGACACCATGGTGTTGAGCGGCACGGTCACCTCCGTGGAGGGCGACGCCGCCGAAGTGCGGATCGTCGGCGCCAACAGCATCGGCAACCACGTCACCGGCACAGTGACGGTGACAGTTCCGGGGGAAGGATCATGAGCATCCGCAGCCGGGACACGCTCGGCGGCCGGGCGGCCGTCGTCGGGATCGGGGCGACCGAGTTCTCCAAGGACTCCGGGCGCAGCGAGCTCAAGCTGGCCGTCGAGGCGGTGCGGGCGGCTCTCGACGACGCAGGTCTCTCCCCCACCGATGTCGACGGCCTGGTCACGTTCACCATGGACACTAGCCCCGAGATCACCGTCGCCCAGGCGGCCGGCATCGGCGAGCTGTCGTTCTTCTCCCGCATCCACTACGGCGGCGGCGCGGCCTGCGCCACCGTGCAGCAGGCAGCGCTGGCCGTCGCCTCCGGGGTCGCGGAAGTGGTTGTCTGCTACCGGGCTTTCAATGAACGGTCCGGGCGGCGCTTCGGCTCCGGAGTGCAGCACCGGGAGCCGTCGGCAGAGGGCACGGCGCTCGGCTGGAACCTCCCGTTCGGGCTGCTCACCCCCGCCTCCTGGGTCGCCATGGCAGCGCAGCGCTATCTGTATACGTACGGACTCACCCCCGAGGCGTTCGGCCATGTCGCCGTCACCGACCGCCGCCATGCGGCGACCAACCCCGCCGCGTACTTCTACGAGAAGCCGATCACCCTCGCCGACCATGCCGCATCGCGCTGGATCGTCGAGCCGCTGCGGCTGCTCGACTGCTGCCAGGAGACCGACGGCGGCCAGGCGATCGTCGTCACCAGCGTCGAACGGGCCCGCGACCTGCCGCAGCCGCCCGCGGTGATCGTCGCCGCGGCGCAGGGAGCGGGTCGGGCGCAGGAGCAGATGACCAGCTTCTACCGCGACGATCTCACCGGCCTGCCCGAGATGGGCGTGGTCGCCCGGCAGCTGTGGCGGACGTCCGGGCTCGCCCCCGGCGACATCGACGTCGGTATCGTCTACGACCACTTCACCCCGTTCGTACTGATGCAGCTGGAGGAGTTCGGGTTCTGCAAGCCCGGTGAGGCGGCGGATTTCGTGGCCGCGGACACGCTGCCGCTGAACACCCATGGCGGCCAGCTCGGCGAGGCGTATCTGCACGGGATGAACGGCATAGCGGAGGCGGTCAGACAGCTGCGCGGCACCTCGGTGAACCAAACACCGGGCGCGGCCAGGACACTGGTCACGGCGGGCACCGGCGTCCCCACATCCGGGCTGATCCTGGGCGCTGACGGGTGAGCAGCCGTGGTGGCCGTATGCGCATCGGTATGCGTATCGGCGGCCCTGACGATGACCGCGGGCGTGTCCGTTGCCCTGTCCGACCCTGAGGGTCTCCTCCACCTTCAGGAGGTGAGGGCAACACCACCAGTACAACCTGAGGCGGACAACGCTTCGGGACCTGGGGCCGATCCGCGACAGTACCGCCCACTCCTAGCGTGGACCTATGACCACGCCAGTCTGCACAAGCGCTTCGAAGGCCGCCGCGCCGGTGCCTTCCTACGCGCCGACCGCGCGCTATGCGCCCTGCGCACGCTATTCGTCGTTCTCGTCGTACGTACGGGCGCGGGGGCCCGTGCTGCTGCGTACCGCCCGCTCGCTCACCGCGAACCCGAGCGACGCCGAGGACCTGCTGCAGACCGCGCTCACGAAGACGTATGTCGCGTGGGAGCGGATCGAGGACCACCGGGCGCTCGACGGTTATGTCCGCCGTGCCCTGCTGAACACCCGTACCTCGCAGTGGCGCAAGCGCAAGGTGGACGAGTTCGCCTGCGACGAGCTGCCCGAGCCGGAGACGGTGCCCACGCCGGACCCCGCCGAGCAGCAGGTGCTGCACGACGCCATGTGGCGCGCCGTGATGAAGCTGCCGGACCGGCAGCGGGCGATGGTCGTGCTGCGTTACTACGAGGATCTCAGCGAGGCACAGACTGCCGAGGTGCTCGGAGTGTCGGTCGGCACGGTCAAGAGCGCGGTGTCCCGGGCGCTCGGCAAGCTCCGCGAGGACCCGGAACTGTCGCCCGTGCGCTGATCCGGTCCGCTCCCGTGCGCTGATCCAGTCCGGCCCCGGTGTGCTGATCCAGTCCCGCCCGTGCGCTGATGTGAGTCCGATCCCGTCTGCCGATGTGGGGCGAATCCTTACTCCCGGGTAGTGACATACCAAGCGGTACGTGAGCAGAATCTTCACACCTTTACTGCCACCTAGCGCTAGCGCCCACCGGGAGGACGCCGTGCTGAGCACCATGCAGGACGTACCGCTGACTGTGACCCGCATCCTTCAGCATGGGATGACGATCCACGGAAAGTCGCAGATCACCACTTGGACAGGTGAGGCCGAGCCGCAGCGCCGCACCTTCGCGGAGGTCGGGGAGCGTGCGACCCGACTGGCCAACGCCCTGCGCGACGAGCTAGGGATCGACGGCGACCAGCGCGTCGCCACCCTGATGTGGAACAACGCCGAACATGTCGAGGCGTACTTCGCGATCCCCTCCATGGGCGCCGTACTGCACACCCTCAACCTCCGCCTCCCCGCGGAGCAGCTGGTGTGGATCGTCAACCACGCCGCCGACCGCGCCGTCATCGTCAACGGCTCGCTGCTCCCGCTGCTCGCGCCGCTGCTGCCGGATCTGCCGACTATCGAGCACATCGTGGTGTCCGGCCCGGGCGACCGCGGACTCCTGGCCGACACCCAGGCGCGGGTGCACGAATACGAGGAGCTGATCGCCGGCCGCCCGACCAGCTACGACTGGCCGGAGCTGGACGAACGCTCCGCCGCGGCCATGTGTTACACCTCCGGCACCACTGGCGACCCCAAGGGCGTGGTCTACTCCCACCGCTCCATCTATCTGCACTCCATGCAGGTCAACATGGCCGAGTCGATGGGGCTGACGGAGCGCGACACGACCCTGGTCGTCGTCCCGCAGTTCCACGTCAACGCCTGGGGCCTGCCGCACGCCACGTTCATGACCGGCATCAGCATGCTGATGCCCGACCGCTTCCTGCAGCCCGCGCCGCTCGCCGACATGATCGAGCGCGAGAGGCCCTCGCACGCCGCTGCCGTCCCCACCATCTGGCAGGGCCTGCTGGCCGAAGTCGCCGCGAACCCCCGGGACCTGAGCTCCATGAAGCAGGTCACCATCGGCGGCGCGGCCTGCCCGCCGGCGCTGATGGAGGCGTACGACAAGCTGGGCGTGCGGCTGTGCCACGCCTGGGGCATGACGGAGACCTCCCCGCTCGGCACGATGGCGCACCCTCCTGCCGGGCTGAGCGCGGAGGAGGAGTGGCCGTACCGCGTCACCCAGGGCCGTTTCCCGGCGGGCGTCGAGGCCCGTCTGGTCGGCCCCGGCGGCGATCTTCTGCCGTGGGACGGCGCGTCGGCCGGTGAGCTGGAGGTGCGCGGCACCTGGATCGCCGGCGCGTACTACGGCGGCGCGGGCGGCGACGACTTCAAGCCCGAGGACAAGTTCAGCGAGGACGGCTGGCTGAAGACCGGCGACGTCGGCGTGATCAGCTCCGACGGTTTTCTGACGCTGACCGACCGCGCGAAGGACGTCATCAAGTCCGGCGGCGAGTGGATCTCCAGCGTCGATCTGGAGAACGCGCTGATGGCTCACCCGGAGGTCGTGGAGGCGGCGGTGGTCGCGGTCCCGGACGACAAGTGGGGCGAGCGGCCGCTGGCGACGGTGGTGCTGAAGGATGGTTCGACCGCGGACTACGAAAGGCTGAAGGCCTTCCTCGCCGAGAAGATCGCGAAGTGGCAGCTGCCGGAGCGGTGGGCGGTGATTCCGGCGGTGCCGAAGACGAGCGTGGGCAAGTTCGACAAGAAGGTGATCCGCAGGCAGTACGCGGACGGCGAGCTGGACGTCACACAGCTGTAGTACGTGCGGCTGTAGTGCGTGCAGCCCCAGTACGTGCTGCAAGGGGCGGCGGTGACAACTGCCGCCCCTTGCAGATCAGTTTGTCCCGATCTTCGCCAGCAGGTCGACGATACGGGCCTGGACCTCGTTGCTCGTGGAGCGTTCCGCCAGGAAGAGCACCGTCTCTCCCGACGAGAGGCGTGGCAGTTCAGCGCGGTTGAGGCCCGCCGAGGTGTAGACGACCAGCGGGGTGCGGTTCAGCCGGCCGTTCGCGCGCAGCCAGTCGATGATCCCGGCCCTGCGGCGGCGTACCTGCATCAGGTCCATCACCACCAGGTTCGGCCGCATCTGGGCGGCGAGCGTGACCGCGTCCGCGTCCGCGCCTGCGCGGGCGACCTGCATGCCGCGGCGTTCCAGGGTCGCCGACAGCGCGAGCGCGATCTCCTCGTGCTCCTCGATCAACAGCACGCGCGAGGGGTGCTGTTCACTGTCGCGCGGGGCGAGCGCCTTGAGCAGTACGGCCGGATCCGCTCCGTACGCCGCCTCCCGCGTCGCCTGCCCCAGACCCGCCGTCACCAGCACCGGGACCTCAGCGGCCACCGCTGCCTGGCGCAGCGACTGGAGCGCGGTCCGGGTGATCGGGCCGGTCAGCGGGTCGACGAAGAGCGCCGCCGGGAAGGCTGCGATCTGCGCGTCGACCTCCTCGCGCGAGTGCACGACCACCGGGCGGTAGCCGCGGTCGCTCAGTGCCTGCTGCGTTGAGACGTCGGGCGCGGGCCAGACCAGCAGCCGACGCGGGTTGTCCAGCGGCTCCGGGGGCAGTTCGTCGTCGACAGGCTGCGGCTGCGGCTGGTTGGCCACCTCGACCGCGCCGCCCGGGCCGTCGAGCGGCTCGGGGCCCTCCGCGCCCTCGTCGGGCGCGCCGATCACGTACGCCCGGCCCTCGGACCGGTCGGCCGGCAGCCGCGACCCGGTCTGCGCCGGGGCCTGCGGGTGCGGCCGGGCGGCGGTCTCGGGCCGCTCGCCCTCCGGGGGCGTGGCCAGCTTGCGGCGGCGGCCGGAGGCGAGCGTCTGGTTCTGCTGCTGGGCGATCTGCTGCGAGAACGGCACGCCCTGCCCGAGCGTGCGCACGCTGAACGCCCGCCCCTGCGTGGAGTCCGCCGGAGCCGGAGCCTCGGCGGGCAGCGGCTGGGCGGCGCGCGGCGCGGCCGACGGCCCGTCGGCGGCGGGCTGCGGCAAGGGCTGCGTCGGTCGCTGCGTCTGCGTCTGCGTCTGCGGCGTTTGCGGCTCCGGCAGGGATACGGAACCGGTGACCTGGGCCGTCTCCCCGGTGCTCGCGGCGCTCGCGGTGCTCTGGGCGGTGCTCGCGGCGGTGGCGGTCTCGTCGACATCCGCCGTGTGCTGACCGGTCGAGCCGTCGGAGGCGAGCGCCGCGAGACCGGTGCCCGAGGTGCTGGCCTCCGCCCACTCGGGCTGCGTCTGCGGCTGTACGGGGGGCTGCATCTGGAGCTGCCCGTCCGGCTGCACGCCGGGCGGTACGGGCTGCGCGTCCGGTGCCTCGGCGGGCAGCGGCTGCGCCTCCTTGCGGCCGCGGCGGCGGCCCGTCGGCACGGGATGCGGCTGCGGCGGCGTGTGGTGATCGGTGCCAGGCTCGGTGCGTACGGCGTCGTGTCGGCCCGGCAGCGAGGCATCCGTCTCGCCGGCCGTCGGCAAGATCCGGTCGGCCTCGGCCGGCGGCAGCGCGAACGCCGTACGTCCTGACTCCACCTCGGCCGGCGCGGTCGCCAGCGCCCGCCTGGCTCGCCGCCCGGCAGGCGCACCGGGAGCCGGACCCGGAGCCGGACCCGCGCCCGGACCCGGACCTGCGCCCGGACCCGGAGCAGCGGAGAGTTCGGGCAGCCCGCTCTCCGCGCCGCGCCGCGCGCGCCGCCCCGAGGGGCCTGTTCCATGTGGTTCGACGGGCACGCCCTGCGGCGGCACCGTCTCGCCGAGCGCCGCGCGCCCGGTCGACGCCGCGCCCTCCGCGGCCGTCACCACCGAGCCCTCGGCGGGCCGGACGCCGCCCGCAGCAACCGCGACGGCCTGCTCGGCGGGGCTCGGCCGCCCGCGCCGCCGCCCGGTCCCGCCGTTTCCGCCGCCCCCGGCGCCTCCGCCGTTTGCGGGACCACTCCCCTCGCCCGAATCCTGGGCCGGGATCAGTTCCTGCTGCGTCTCCTGCCCCTGCGCCCGGCGCCGCCCCGTCGGCTGCGCGGCCACCGGGTCCTCCATGGCCACCGGGCTTTCCAGGAAGGCATCCGTGGAGGCCCGCCGCGCGCGCCGTCGCCCGCGCCCGCCGGGCGTGCCCGTCTGCTGCTCCGGCAGCGCGAGTGCACCGGCCTGCTCCGGAGCCGGAGCCGGAGCGGGAGCCGTCACCGTCCCCGAGCCCTCGCCGAGCGGCACCTCCAGGACGTACGCGCTGCCGCTCATCCCCGGCACCTCATGCGTCTGCAGCACGCCGCCGTGCGCCCGTACGATCCCGCGCACGATCGGCTCGTGCACCGGGTCTCCCCCGGCGAACGGCCCCCGCACCTCGATCCGTACGACGTCACCGCGCTGCGCCGCCGCCACCACGACCGTCGAGTCCACATACCCACCGCCCGGAACCACCCGGGCCTTGCCGGTCGAGTCGACCCCGGCCACGTCGGCGACCAGATGCGCGAGCGCCGTCGCCAGCCGCCCCGCGTCCACCTCGGCCTCTATCGGCGGCGCGTGCACCGCGAACTGTGCCCGCCCGGGACCGATCAACTCGATCGCGCCCTCGACGCCCGCCGCCACGACACCGTCGAGCAGTACGTTCGCCTTGTTCAGCCCCTCGGCGCCGGTGTCGAGCCGCTGGAAGCCCAGCACATTGTCGACAAGCGTTGTCATCCGGGCATATCCGGCGGCCAGATGGTGCAGGATCTGGTTGGCCTCGGGCCACAGCTGGCCTGCCGGGTCGGCTGCCAGCGTCCCCAGTTCGGCGCGGAGTTCCTCCAGCGGCCCCCGCAGCGACTCGCCGAGGACGGCGGTCAGCTGGGCGTGCCGGGCGGCCAGTTCCTCGTACCGCTCCGCGCGCGCCTCGATCTCGGCGGAGTACCGCTCCGACTTGTCCGCCAGCTCGGCAGTGAGTCGCTCGGTGGTCTCGGCCAGCTCGGCAGTGAGCCGCTCGGTCGTCTGCGTGACCTCCGCCGCGTGCTGCTCCGCCAGCTCCTCGTAAGGACGCCGGTCGGTGAAGGTCATCACCGCGCCGACGAGCTGGTCCCCGTCCCGTACCGGCGCGGTCGTCAGATCGACGGCCACCGTCGAGCCGTTCTTCGCCCACAGCACCTGCCCGCGCACCCGGTGCTTGCGGCCGGACTTGAGGGTGTCCGCGAGCGGTGATTCCTCGTACGGGAAGGGCTCGCCGTCCGCCCGCGAGTGCAGGATCAGCGGATGCAGCTCCTGGCCGCCCAGGTCGCTCGCCCGGAACCCGAGGATCTGCGCGGCGGCCGGATTGACCAGAACGACCCGACCGTCCGTGTCCGTCCCGACGACACCCTCGGACGCGGCCCGCAGAATCATCTCGGTCTGCCGCTGCGAACGCGCCAGCTCCGCTTCCGTGTCCACGGTGCCCGAGAGATCCCGTACGACGAGCATCAGCAGCTCGTCGCCGGTGTAGCCGGTGTACGAGTCGTACGCCTCACGACCGTCCTCCAGGCTCGCGCTGGTCACCTCGACAGGGAACTCGCTGCCGTCCGTACGCCGCGCGACCATCCGGGCCGGCTTGGTGCGCCCCCGCTCGTCCGCCGCCTCGGGCCGTCGCATGGAGCCCGGGATCAGCCGGGAGTCGAAGGAGGGCAGCAGATCGAGCAGCCCGCGTCCGACGAGGGCGGTGCCGGGCGTCTCGAAGAGTTCGAGGGCGATGGTGTTGGCGTTGACGACCGTGCCGTTGCAGTTGACGAGCACGAGCCCATCCGGAAGGGCGTCGAGTATGGCTGCGAGGCGAGCAGCGCCTCGGGATGGCCTGCTGCTCACGACGGCGGTTCCTCCCTGACCTACTGCATGGTGCGGACGGCCGGTCCCATCTTGCCCCTCGGGCCTCAGCCTGTCACTGGAGGGAGTCTAAAGGCAGCGATGTGCGAGGGGCGGCGGATGAGGGGGAGCTCTCACCAAGGTTGTGTGCACATGGCGTACGCCTTGGGCCTATGACCTGGTGTTCGGCAGTACGGGCTCCATGGTCCGCCAGCGCGAGATTTCGCAGCCGTCGGTCCGCCTGAAGGTGGCGTCCACGCGCTGCCCCTGCCAGGTGCCGGTGATGTGCGCGGTCTGGGGCCCGCCCATCTGCTGGGTGCACATCTGGTCCTGGGGCACTGGAGCAAACGGGTCCATTCCGTCCCGCGCCAGCTGGTCCAGCCGGTCGCAGGCGGCCTGCGCGGAGGGGTGGGTCCCGCCGGTGGGCCCGCACTCCAGCTGGTACAGCCCGTCGGTCCGCGCCCCGGTCTCGGAGACGGTCATGGTCAGCTGGTCCGCGGCCTGGGGCGACAGCAGCGGAAGCGGGAGGGGCAGCGCGAGGGGCAGGGGCGAGGCCCCGGCGGCAGGCACGGCGGCGACCAGCGCGGCGAAGGACGCGGTTGCGGTGAGGACGATGCGGCGCAGCATGGGAGCTCCTGGAGCTGAAGAGATCACGAATCCTTCAAGGGCAGCGAGGCCCCGGCATCTCTAACGCTCCTTGAGCCTCGGCGTTGCGCAACCGGAAGTATGTTCTCCGGGGGACCGCCCCCGGGCCCCGGGCCCCCGGACTTTGCTCTGCGGCCCGCGTGCCTAGTACCGTGGGCAGCGATTGGTGACACCCCGCTGGGCTGTGTCATCATCTGCACGCACCACTCGCGCCCACGCGGGTGGGCTGGAGGCGTCGCCTAGTCCGGTCTATGGCGCCGCACTGCTAATGCGGTTTGGGTCTTAAAGCCCATCGAGGGTTCAAATCCCTCCGCCTCCGCCAGTTGATCACCGAAGCCCCTGCCAATGGCGGGGGCTTCGGTCGTTTCGACGTTGTTTTCGCAGGTCAGGCGGGGTGCGCTTAACGGATTTCACCTGACGGCGCGGGTCATGTAATGTTGTTCCCGCAACGCCGACCAGGCACAAAAGCCCGGAACGCCAAGCACTCGTAGCTTAACGGATAGAGCATCTGACTACGGATCAGAAGGTTGCAGGTTCGAATCCTGCCGAGTGCACACAGCTGAGAGGCCCCCGGAGAATTCCGGGGGCCTCGTGCGTTGCCCGTACCCCCCTCGTCCGTCCCGGTCGCGACGTCGCCCTTGACCGCCCATCATCGACAGCGACCTGAGCGTGCGTCCGACGAAGGGATCCGGGGTGCGAGAGCCGGCGATCATCGAGGCGCCGTCCGTCCTCGGGCTGCGGCCGTCCGGGGTTGAGGAGCTGCCCGCGGCTCTGGTCGGGGCCGGGCTCGGGGATCGGCTCGGGGCGGTGCGGGCGGGGAGGGTTGAGGCGCCGGCGTACGACCCGGGGCGGGACCAGGAGACCGGGGTGCTCAATCCGGGTGGTATCGCCGATTACTCCGTACGGCTGGCGGACGCTGTTGGCGGGGTCATCGATCGGGGGCTCTTCCCAATCGTCCTCGGCGGGGACTGCAGCATCCTGCTCGGCAGTCTTCTCGCGCTGCGCCGACGGGGTCGGTACGGCTTGCTGTTCCTCGACGGGCACACCGACTTCTACCAGCCGGCCGCGGAGCCGACCGGTGAAGTGGCGTCGATGGAGCTCGCCCTGGCGACCGGACGCGGGCCGCGGGTGCTGGCCGATATCGAAGGTCTTGGGCCGCTAGTGCGGGACGAGGACGTCGTCGCCTTCGGGTTCCGTGACTCCGAGGAGTCCGCGGCGGCCGGGATGCAGCCGCTGCCGGAGCGGCTGCATGCCGTCGACCTCGACGGGGTGCGTGCGATTGGGGCAGCTGCGGCGGCGCGGCAGGCCGTCGGGCGGCTCGGCGACTACTGGGTGCACCTCGATGTCGACGTGCTGGACGACGCGCTCATGCCGGCTGTCGACTATCGCCTGCCCGGTGGGCTGAGCTGGGCCGAGCTGGAGAGCGTGCTGCGGACGGCGCTGGGCGACGAGCGGGCCGTCGGTCTGGATGTGACGATCTTCAATCCGCGCCTCGATCCCGACGGGACCATCGCCGCTCGCCTCGTCGAGTGCCTGTGCCGAGGGCTCGGGTAGCGTCCCGCGTAGTCGGGCGGAGGTGTGTATGGCGTGGCGGTGCACCGGGCTCAGCTGGCCGCGCGGGGCGCGGACGGCCGTACTCGCGTGGGAAGGCGGGCGGGTCAGCCCGCTGACCCCTGGGAAAGAGCTGGGGTTCCGGGCGGAAGGGCAGCGGCGGTGTGTCGGGGCGCGTGGGAATCCCTGTCCCCTGGTGGCCGTCGTGAGCGGGCGGGCAACAGGAGCGCGGTGTGCGGAGTGCGCGCGGCTGGACCGGGCGCACTCGGTGGCCGCCGACACCATGGCCGACGATCCGCGGACGTACCGCGTGTATCTGGCCTGGTTCGGGCCGGGGATGGTCAAGGTCGGGATCACCGCGGAGGAGCGCGGGCCCGCGCGGCTGCTTGAGCAGGGGGCCGTGGTCTTCAGCTGGCTCGGACGCGGGCCGCTGATGGCCGCGCGGCGGACCGAGGAGTTGCTGCGCAGTGCGCTGGGGGTGCCGGACCGGATTCCGTACGCGGACAAACGGGCGGTCCGGGCCGCGCTGCCGGGGGCGGCCGAGCGCGCCGCGGAGGTCGAGGAGCTGCACCGGCGTGCGGTCGGGCTTACCGGGTGGGCCGAGTCGCTGGAGCGCATCGGCTTCGAGGCGGTCGACCACGCCGGGGTGTTCGGTCTCGACGGGCTGCCGGCCGCGACCGGGGTGGTGCGCGAGCTGGTGGACGGCGGGGTGGTGGCCGGGCGGCTGATGGTGGCCGCCGGCCCCGATCTGCATCTGCGGACCGCGGGGGACGGGCTTGTCGTACTCGATACCCGGCTGATGACCGGGTGGGCGCTCGTCGGGTCCGATTCGGGGGCGGGGGTGACGGTGCCCCTCGCCGACATGGGCTCCGCGCCCGGATCGGTGCAGGACGGGCTCTTCTGACCGGATGGTCAAGTCTTGGATCCCGTTTGGATCCCTTACGGCAATGAGGGTGGACACCTCCCTGACCTGGCACGGAAGGTGGGCGTCATGAGCATCGAAAACATCAGGCCTGTCGCGGCACACGAACCGCCTTACTACACCGTGGTGTTCACCTCCGTTCAGACCGAGCGGCCCGAGGGCTACGGCGAGACCGCCGAGAGGATGAAGGAACTTGTGCAGGAGGTCCCCGGCTTTCTGGGATACGAGTCGGCGCGCACCCCCGGCGGACTCGGGATCTCCGTCGGCTACTTCAGGGACGAGGAATCCATAGCCGCCTGGCAGCGGAATCTGGAGCACCAGGCGGCGCAGAAGCGCGGACGCGCCGAGTGGTACGAGAGCTACAGCGTCCATGTCGGCAAGGTCGAGCGGAGTTATGGATTTGAGCGTGAGTGAAGTCAATGAGACGGCGGACCAGGACGAGGCTGCGGACGTAAGGGAGTTCTGGACGCGGCTCGGACTGCCGGGGCTCGTCGACGTACACACCCACTTCATGCCGGAGCAGGTCCTCAAGAAGGTGTGGGCCTACTTCGACGCCGCCGGGCCGCTGACCGGCATGGAGTGGCCGATCACCTACCGGCACGAGGAGGAGCGACGGGTCGCGCTGCTGCGTGACTTCGGGGTCCGTGCCTTCACCTCGATGCTCTATCCGCACAGGGCGGGCATGGCCGAGTGGCTCAATGGCTGGGCCGCGGACTTCGCGCCGCGCACACCCGAGTGCCTGCAGACCGCGACCCTCTTCCCCGAGGAAGGAGTCACGCGGTACGTGCGCGAGGCCGTCGAGCGCGGGGCCCGGATCTTCAAGGCGCACCTCCAGGTGGGGGCGTACGACCCCAATGACGCGCTGCTCGATCCCGCGTGGGGGCTGCTCGCCGATGCCGGGGTCCCGGTGGTGGTGCACTGCGGGTCCGGGCCGGTGCCCGGCAAGCACACCGGGCCCGAGCCGGTGGGGCGATTGCTCGCGCGGCATCCGCGGCTGCGGCTGGTAGTGGCGCACATGGGGATGCCGGAGTACGCCGACTTCCTCGATCTCGCGGAGCGGTACGGGGAGGTCCGCCTCGACACGACGATGGCCTTCACGGACTTCAGCGAGCGCTTCGCGCCCTTCCCCGAGCGGGAGAAGGGGCGGCTGCTGGAGCT
Organism: Streptomyces sp. V1I1; assembly: GCF_030817355.1. NCBI lineage: Bacteria > Bacillati > Actinomycetota > Actinomycetes > Kitasatosporales > Streptomycetaceae > Streptomyces > Streptomyces sp. V1I1. The sequence goes on from NZ_JAUSZH010000001.1 coordinate 4,227,558, forward strand.
GACGGACCGGATTCTCCTCGGGACCGACTTCCCCAACATTCCGTATCCGTACGCCCATCAGCTACAGGTGCTCGAACGGCTCGGGCTCGGGGACGGCTGGCTGCGGGCGGTCTGCCACGACAACGGCGCGCGGCTCTTCGACCTGCCCGACGCTCCCGCCGCCTCCTAGCGCTTTCTCAGGGAATTCACAGGGACGGGCAAGGACCCTCTCAGGGCGAGGTCGCAGGGTACGAGCATGACCGCGACCTCGCCCCAGGGGCGTACCGAAATGCTCAGGCCGGACGGCAGCCCCGTCCGGGTGCTCGTCGTGGACGACGAGGCGGCGCTGAGCGAGCTGCTGTCCATGGCCCTGCGCTACGAGGGCTGGGAGGTGCGCAGCGCCGGGAACGGCGCGGGCGCGGTGCGTTCGGCGCGCGACTTCCGGCCGGACGCAGTGGTGCTCGATGTGATGCTGCCCGACATGGACGGTCTCGCGGTGCTGGGGCGGCTGCGGCGCGAACTGCCCGAGGTGCCGGTGCTCTTCCTGACCGCCAGGGACGCGGTCGAGGACCGGATCGCGGGGCTGACGGCGGGCGGCGACGACTATGTCACCAAGCCGTTCTCGCTGGAGGAGGTCGTGGCCAGGCTGCGCGGGCTGATCAGGCGGTCGGGGACGGCGGCCGTACGAAGCGAATCCCTGCTGGCGGTCGGGGACTTGACGCTCGACGAGGACAGCCACGAGGTGAGCCGGGGCGGGCAGTCGATCCATCTGACGGCGACGGAGTTCGAGCTGCTGCGCTTCTTGATGCGCAATCCGCGGCGGGTGCTCAGCAAGGCGCAGATCCTCGACCGGGTGTGGTCGTACGACTTCGGCGGGCAGGCAAATGTCGTCGAGCTGTATGTCTCGTATCTGCGGAAGAAGATCGACGCGGGGCGTACGCCGATGATCCACACCCGGCGTGGGGCCGGCTATCTGATCAAGCCCGGTGAGTAGGACCCGGAGCCGCCGGCGGTCGCTGCGGACCCGGCTCGTGGTCTCGGCGGTGATGCTGATCGCGGTGGTGGCGGCGGTGATCGGCACGGTCACGGCGATCGCGTACCGCACCTATCTGTACGGCCAGTTGGACATCCAGCTGCGCAACGTCGCGGCCCGGGCCGCGGGCCCGCCGGACACGGACGGCGGGCGGCCGCCCATCGATACGCTGTCCAAGGATCCGCTGGGCTTCGTCACCGGCGGCGGTATGCCGGTGGGCACCGTCGGCGCCCTGGTTGCCGACGACGGCAGCATCGACCGGGGCGTGGCCAGCACCGAGCAGGCGTCGGACGGACTCGCGCCGCAGGTGAGCCCGCTCACCGTGGCGCAGACCGAGGCCTTGACGGAGGTACCGCGCGACGGCAGTCCGCACACCGTGGAGCTGGCGGGCCGGGGCGACTACCGGGTCAGGTACACCACCGGGATGCGCGGTTCCTTCCTCGTCGGGCTCCCTACGCGAGAGTTGCAGGACGCGCTCGGCACCCTCGTCGTGGTCGAGGTCTGTGTCACCGGCGCCGGACTGATCGCCGCCGGGATCGCCGGCGCCGCCCTTGTCGGCGTCGCGCTGCGGCCGCTGCGGCGGGTAGCCGCCACCGCCACCAGGGTCTCCGAACTGCCGCTGGACAGCGGCGAGGTGGCCCTGCTCGAGCGGGTCCCGGACGCCGAGGCCGATCCGCGGACCGAGGTCGGGCAGGTCGGCGCCGCGCTCAACCGGATGCTGGGGCACGTCGGTTCGGCGCTCGCGGTGCGGCAGGAGAGCGAGACGCGGGTACGGCAGTTCGTCGCGGACGCCAGCCATGAGCTGCGTACACCGCTGACGTCGATACGCGGCTACGCCGAACTCACCCGGCGCGGCCGGGAGCACGTCGGCGCGGACACCCGGCATGCGCTGGGGCGGATCGAGGCCGAGGCGACCCGGATGACGGGCCTGGTGGAGGATCTGCTGCTGCTCGCCCGTCTCGACGCCGGACGCCCGCTCTCGTACGAGAGCACTGATCTCTCACCGCTGGTCGTGGACGCGGTCAGCGATGCGCGGGCGGTCGGCCAGGACCACAAGTGGCTCCTCGAGCTGCCGGTCGAGCCCGCGGCGGTGCGGGGCGACGGCGCCCGGCTCCATCAGGTGCTGGTCAATCTGCTGGCGAACGCCCGGACCCACACACCGCCCGGCACGACCGTCACCGCGCGGGTGCGCGTCGGCGGGCCGAAGGTCGTGCTGGAGATCGAGGACGACGGGCCCGGCATCCCGCCCGAGCTGCAACCGCACATCTTCGAACGGTTCGCGCGCGGCGACGCGTCCAGGTCCCGGCACGCTGGAAGCACCGGTCTCGGCCTGGCGATCGTGCAGGCCGTCGTCACCGCGCACGGCGGCACCGTGACGGTGTGGTCCCGGCTCGGGCACACCGTCTTCGCGGTGGAACTGCCCGCCGCGTACGACTCACAGACGGGGCACAGGCACATCACACAGCCGTGACAGCGCGCCCGCCGAGTGTCGTTCCATGCGAACCGACACCCCAAGGGGGACTCTGCCGGCCCGGGAGCATCTGCTCGCCGACACGGCCGACCTGCCCGTACTCGACGTGGTGATCCCGGTCTACAACGAGGAGGATGACCTCGAGCGGTGTGTGCGCAGGCTGCACGACCACCTCGCACGGACCTTCCCGTACGGCTTCCGGATCACCATCGCGGACAACGCGAGCACCGACAGCACGCCCGAGGTGGCCGCCCGGCTCGACCGCTCGATCGCCGAGGTACGGGCGTACCGGCTGGAGCAGAAGGGCCGGGGGCGTGCGCTGCGCACCGTGTGGTCGCACTCCGACGCGCCCGTCCTCGCCTATATGGACGTGGATCTGTCCACCGACCTCAACGCCCTGCTGCCGCTGGTCGCGCCGCTGATTTCCGGGCACTCGGATCTCGCGATCGGGTCCCGGCTCGCGCGCTCGTCGCGCGTGGTCCGGGGCCCGAAGCGGGAGTTCATCTCGCGCGCCTACAACCTTATTCTCAAGTCGTCGCTGGCGGCGCGGTTCTCCGACGCGCAGTGCGGATTCAAGGCGATACGGCGGGAGGTGGCCGAGCGGCTGCTCCCGATGGTCGAGGACACCGGATGGTTCTTCGACACCGAGCTGCTGGTGCTGGCCGAGCGAGCCGGGCTGCGTATCCACGAGGTGCCGGTGGACTGGGTCGACGACCCCGACTCGACGGTGCACATCGTGAGCACGGCGACCGAAGACCTCAAGGGTGTGTGGCGGGTGGGGCGGGCGCTGGCGGTCGGCGCGCTGCCGCTGGACCGGCTGGCGCGGCCCTTCGGGGACGATCCGCGGGACAGGCAGCTGACCGGAGTGCCGGGCGGACTTGCCCGGCAGCTTGTCGGCTTCTGTGTGGTCGGCGCGCTCTCGACCCTGCTGTATCTGCTCTTGTACTCGGTCTTCCGGGCGGGAGCCGGGCCTCAAGTCGCCAACGCGGGCGCGCTGTTGCTGTCCGCCGTCGCGAACACGGCCGCGAACCGGCGGCTCACCTTCGGGGTGCGCGGCCGGGACCGCGCCGTACGCCATCAGGCCCAGGGCCTGGTCGTGTTCGGCATCGGCCTCGCCCTGACCAGCGGCTCGCTGGCGGCCCTGGACGCGGCCGCCGGGAATCCGTCCCACGGCACGGAGCTGGCGGTCCTGATCGCCGCGAACCTGGCGGCGACGGTGCTGCGGTTCCTGCTCTTCCGCGCGTGGGTCTTCCCCGACCGGCGCGGTGACGTGTCTGTGCCGGGCGGACCGGGCGCACCCGGCGCCCCTCGCGGGGACACGACCGCGCCGCTGTACGCCATGTCCCTCGACGACGAGACGATCACGATGACGAGGAATCGACGATGACCACGCAACACGACCGATACCAGGGTATGCAGCCAGGCGGTGCTGCCGCCGTGGACGCCGTGGCCGCCGCCGGGGACGCTGTCACCGTGGCTCCGCCCGTGTGGGCGGAGCCCTCCGCCCCCGCGGGGCACGGACTACGGCGTTCCGCGTCGGCGCCCGCGCGCTGGTGGCGCGGGCGGGCCGAGGACGCCCGCTGGGTGCGCCCCGCCTTCCTCGCGCTCCTTGTCGCCACCGCGCTCCTCTACCTCTACAACCTGAGCGCGTCCGGCTACGCCAACTCCTTCTACTCCGCGGCGGCCCAGGCCGGCAGCGAGAGCTGGAAGGCCTTCTTCTTCGGCTCGTCCGACGCCGCGAACTCCATCACCGTCGACAAGCCCCCGGCCGCGCTGTGGCCGATGGCCCTGTCCGTACGGCTCTTCGGGCTCGGCTCCTGGCAGATCCTGCTGCCCGAGGTGCTGATGGGTCTCGCCACGGTGGGCGTGCTGTACGGGGCCGTACGTCGGCGCTTCACGCCCACAGCCGGGCTGATCGCGGGCGCGGTGCTCGCCGTGACGCCCGTCGCCGCGCTGATGTTCCGCTTCAACAACCCGGACGCGCTGCTCGCACTGCTGATGACGGTGACGGTGTACTGCGTGCTGCGCGCCCTCGAAGGCGCGCGGACGAAGTGGCTTGTCTGGGCGGGCGTCGCCGTCGGCTTCGCGTTCCTGACGAAGACGCTCCAGGCGTTCCTGATCCTGCCGCCGCTGGCGCTGGTGTACGCGGTGTGCGCGCCGACGACGCTGCGGCGGCGGCTCGGCCAACTCGCCCTCGCCGGGCTCGCGATGGTCGTCGCGGGCGGCTGGTGGGTGGCGATCGTCGAGCTGTGGCCCGCCTCCTCGCGCCCGTACATCGGCGGCTCGCAGAACAACAGCTTCCTGGAGCTGACCTTCGGCTACAACGGCCTCGGCCGGATCAACGGCAATGAGACCGGCAGCGTCGGAGGCGGCGGTGGCGGGGCCCGTGGCGGCGGTGGCGGCGGCGGTGGCGGCTGGGGCGAGACCGGCATCGACCGGATGTTCAGCGGGAACATCGGCGGCCAGATCTCCTGGCTGCTGCCCGCCGCGCTGCTGCTGCTCATCGCCGGACTCGTCGTCACCTGGCGTGCTGGGGGCACCTCCCAGGCCGGCAGGCTCTGGGGGAGAACTGACACTGCGCGGGCGGCGTTCCTGGTCTGGGGCAGCTCGCTGCTGATGACCGCGGGGATCTTCAGCTTCATGGCCGGGATCTTCCACGAGTACTACACGGTGGCGCTGGCGCCGTACATCGCCGCGCTCGTCGGCATGGGCGCCACGGTGCTGTGGGAGGAGCGGCGTTCGTTCCTCGCGTCGGCGGCGCTCGGCGGCACGGTCGCGGTGACGGCGTACTGGTCGTACACCCTCCTTGGCCGGAGCACGGACTATCTGCCGTGGCTGCGGTGGGCGGTGCTGATCGGCGGTCTGGCGGCCGCGGCGGGGCTGCTGCTCGCGGGGCGACTCGGCCGTCGGCTGGCGCTCGGCCCCGCGGTGCTGGGGCTTGCGGCGTCGCTGGCGGGGCCGGTCGCGTACTCCCTCACGACGGTGAGCGAGGGGCACGCGGGCTCGATCGTGACGGCGGGACCGGCGGTGGCGGGAGGCCGCGGTGGTCCGGGCGGTGGTGGTGGTCCGGGCGGCGGTGACGGCGGGGCCGGCGGGCGGATGCAGCCGCCCGGCCAGGCGCAGGGCCAGGGCCGGAACCAGCAGGGTGGTCCCGGCGGCGGCATGGGCCAGCCCCCGACCGGCGGGCAGCAGGGCCAGGGTCGGGTCCAGGGCCAGATGCCCGGCGCGTTCCCGGGCGGCGGCCAGGCCGGCGAGCGCGGCATGGGCGGCGGCATGGGTGGTCTCCCCAACGGCGCGAACGTCAACTCCAAGGTCGAGGCCAAGCTGAAGCAGAACGCCGACGACTACACCTGGGCCGCCGCGGCCATCGGCTCCCAGAACGCGGCCAGTTACCAGCTCGCCACCGAGAAGCCGGTGATGGCGATCGGCGGCTTCAACGGCAGTGACCCGTCCCCGACCCTCGCGCAGTTCAAGCAGTACGTCGCGGACGGGAAGATCCACTACTTCATCGCGAGTGGTGGGCAGGGCGGCGGGCCCGGCGGCAACTCCAGCTCCGGGATCACCTCCTGGATCGAGTCCACCTTCACCAAGGTCACCCGTTGACGGCGCGACGCTCTACGACCTGACCGACGAGGAATAGCCCTATACGGCGTACGAGGATTCCTTGTGCGGTGTACGAGACCTGAGTCGCGTACACCGTACAAGGGGCGTCCATGACGGCGACGACCGCCGAGACCGACCCGGTCGACACGCGCCCCTCGGGCACCTCGGGCCATCCGCAGCGCTGGCTCGTCCTCGGCGTCATCTGTCTCGCCCAGCTCACCGTGCTGCTCGACAACACCGTCCTGAGTGTCGCGATCCCCTCCCTCGCCAGGGAGCTCGACGCCTCCACCGCCGACATCCAGTGGATGATCAACGCGTATTCGGTGGTCCAGTCGGGACTGCTGCTCACCGCGGGCAACGCCTCCGACCGCTACGGCCGCAGGAAGACGCTGATCTCCGGCCTCGCGCTGTTCGGCGTCGGCTCGCTCGCCGCCGGGCTTGCCCAGTCCACCACCCAGCTGATCGCCGCCCGAGCGGGCATGGGCTTCGGCGGCGCGTTGCTGATGACCACGACCCTCGCGGTCGTCGTGCAGATCTTCGACGCCGCCGAACGGGTCAAGGCCATCGGACTCTGATCCACCGTCAACTCCCTCGGCTTCGCGGCCGTCCGCTGATCGGCGGGGTCATGCTCGACCACTTCTGGTGGGGCGCGATCTTCCTGATCAACATTCCGGTGGCGGCGATCGGCCTGTTCGCGGTCGTCGCGCTCGTACCGCAGTCCAAACCCGCAGGGCGACCGCCCGGACCTCCACGCAGGTCCTGGCCTCGGCCGCGGCGGGGATGCGTACTCCGGCATGCTGCTCGGTCTTGCGGTGAGTGGGGGCGGGGGTGGGCGCGGGCATCAACGGCACGCTCGCCGAGTTCGGCAACGGGCTGGGCGGGCCGTCCTCGGTGCCGTGCTCAGCTCCCGCTTCGCCGCGCTCGTACCGACGGGTGGGCGCGGCCTCGCTGCCCGCGGCGCTGGCGGCCGCGGGCGATGCCGATGGGCGGGAGCGGATCTCGGACGCCTTTGCCTCCGGCCTCCGGACGAGTCAGCTGGTCGGCGCGGTGGCGGTGCTGGCCGGTGGCCTGCTGGCCGCGATGCTGCTGCGGCGGTCGGACCGGGCAGAATCACCCAGGGCAGCGGAATAGCATCGGGGCGGGGGCCAACCGAGGAGGGTGCGCGATGGTGAGTGCGGCCGACCGCGCGAAGGGTCCCGCGCGGACGAGTGTGTGGCTGGACGGCAAGGACCGGGATCGTGACCGGGATCGGGATCGGGACCGGGGCCGTAAGTCGGGCCAGCCGGCCGGCTTGGACCGCGACAAGATCATCGAAGCGACGGTCCGGCTGCTGGACTCCGAGGGCGCGGCCAAGTTCTCGATGCGCCGCCTGGCCGCGGAGCTGAACGTCACCGCGATGTCCGTCTACTGGTACGTCGACACCAAGGACGACCTGCTGGAGCTCGCCCTCGACGCGGTGTATGGAACCTTCCCCCTGCCGGACGTGAGCATCGAGACGGACTGGCGCGACCAGCTGCGTGAACTGGCCACGGGCTACCGGGCGTTGCTGGTGCGGCACCCGTGGGTGTCGGCGCTGATCGGTACGTTCCTGAACATCGGGCCGCACTCGATGGCGTTCTCGCTGGCGGTGCAGCAGGTGATGCGGAACACCGGGCTGCCGCCGCACGGGCAGATGGGCGGGCTGTCGGCGGTCTTCCAGTTCGTGTACGGGTTCGGAACGATCGAGGGGCACTTCATCCAGCGGTGCGCGGCGGCGGGGATGAGCCAGGACAAGTACTTCCGCCAGGCGATGGGGACGATCAGCGAGCAGCCGGAGTTCAGGGAGAGCTTCGCGAACGCGTCGGAACTGATGGAGGCGCGGGGCGGGGACACGGTGGAGGAAATGCGGGAGCGGGACTTCGACTTTGCGCTGGAGCTGCTGGTGGCCGGCATCGAAGCGATGGTTGCTCGCGCGTAGGGGGGTGGCCCGGGGCCGCGGGGGTCCGCGGTGCGGGCTGCGGGGTTGCCCGGTTTCGTGGGGTGCGGGGGTGCGGGGGTGCGGGTCGCGGTGTTGCCCGGTGCCGCGGGTGCGGGGGGCCGCGGTGCGGGTCGCGGGGTTGCCCGGTGTCGTGGGGTGCGGGTTCCGGGGCCCCTCCGGGCTCGACTCCTCGGGGCCGGCGGCGTGAAGGGGTTCGTGTTGATCACTGGGTCCGGCCGCCGATCCCCTGCGGGGACGACCCTGCACGGCCCCTCCCCAACGGGAGGTACTCGGTTCGGGCCCGCCCGGGGGCGCGAAGCCGCCGCCCGGTGGGACGCGGGGGCGCCAGCCCCGCTTTCGCGGGCTCCGCGGCGAAGCCGCCAGAGCGGCCGGGGGCTAGCCCCCGCCTTCCTGGGGTCCGCGGCGAAGCCACTGGAGCGGCGGGGGTGCGGACCCACGTTCCTGGGCGGCGCGAAGCCGCCGGAGCGGCATGGGTGCGGCGGCGCCAGCCCCGCCTTCCTGGGCTCCGCGGCGAAGCCACCGGAGCGGCGGGGGTGCTGACCCACGTTCCTGGGCGGCGCGAAGCCGCCGCGTGGCAGGGGTGTAGGGCGCCGGCCCCGCCTTCCTGGGCTCCGCGACGACCCCGCCGCGTGGCGGGGTATGGGGGCGCGTCGGCCCCCGTCTCCGGTTTCGTGTTCGGCGCGAGGCCGCCCCGCTTTCGCGGGCTCCGCGGCGAAGCCGCCGGAGTAGCCGGGGGTGTGGGGGCGTCAGCCCCCACGTACCCTCCCCCTCCCCGCCAGGGGGCCTGGGGGCAGCGCCCCCAGTCTCGGGAAGGGGCGGGGTGGGGGAAAGTTCGCGCCCGCGCCCTGCGTACCCCTCCGCCCAGGGGCCGGGGCATGCCCCCCCACGCGGCGGAGCCGCAAATTGACACAGCCGGGAAGGGGCGGGGTGGGGAAAGGACCGCGCCCTCACCCCGCGTACCCCTCCGCCAGCGGCCAGGGCATGCCCCCTACCGCGGCGCAGCCGCAAAGCCCCCGCGCGTCAGTTCTCGCTCAGCCTCGCCGGGAACCCGCCCTTCGCGATCGGCCCCCACCTCCCCGGCGTCACCCGAATGATCGACTTCCCCTGCTTCACCATCGCCTCGCGATACTCGTCCCAGTCCGGATGATCCCCCGCGATATTCCGGAAGTACTCCACCAGCGGCTCCACCGACGCCGGGGAGTCGATCACCTCCGCCGTGCCGTCCACCTGGACCCACGGCCCGTCCCAGTCGTTCGACAGGACGATCAAGCTGACCTGCGGGTTCCGCTTCGCGTTCCGGGTCTTCGCGCGTTCCGGGTACGTGGAGATCACGATCCGGCCCGAGTCGTCGACCCCGCAGGTCAGCGGGGAGCCCTGCGGGGTGCCGTCCGTCCGGGTGGTCAGCAGGATTGCCCGGTGCCTGGGGCGTACGAACTCCAGCAACTCGTCCAGGTCCACCGTGGTGTTGGTGGCGATGTTGGGTGCCATGCGCGGCAGCCTAATCCTCAGGCCGTCGGCAGGACCTCACCCTGGACGGCCCGGATGGCCTGCTTCACCCTCAGCGCCGTGCCGATTGCCGAGGAGCCGCCTCCGCCCGGAGCGCTCCGGGGGATCGACTACTCGCCGGGGTGGGCGAGTTCGATGTCGTGCCCTTCGATCCCGCGACCGGCCACCGTCAGCGCGCCCGCCACTGGGGGTACCTCCCACGCCGAAGGCAGTGGGGGAGGGGATCCGGTCGCGATGACCGTGTACTGCCCCGTGTCCAGGTCGGCGAAGCCGTACGCCCCGTCGTCCCCGGTCGTCGCGGTGGCGACCACGTTCCCCGTGGCGTCCAGCAGGGTCACCCGGGCGTCCGCCAGCGGACGGTGATCGGTGCCTGCCCGCACGACACCCCGGACAGAACCCTCCGACGTCTCCGGCGCCGCGCTCGACTTGAGCGCCACCTCCTTGATGAACAGCGTCACCAGGAAGGCCAGCAGCGCGAACGGCGCCGAGTAGAGGAAGATGTCGCCGACGCCGTGCCCGTACGCGCTCTCCATCACCGTACGGATCGGAGCCGGCAGCTTGTCCAGGTCGGGGATGCCCCCGCCGCCCGTGCCGCCGTGGCCCAGCGCCGCGCCCTGCGGGCCGAGTTCGGCGAGCCCGTCCTTGACGTACTGCGTAACCCGGTTGGACATCACCGCGCCCAGCGCGGAGACGCCGACCGCGCCGCCCAGCGAACGGAAGAAGGTGACCACCGAGCTGGCCGAGCCGAGGTCAGCCGGAGCGACCTGGTTCTGCGTGCAGAGCACCAGGTTCTGCATCATCATGCCGAGGCCGAGACCCATGACGGCCATGAAGACCGCGATGTGCCGGTACTCGGTGTCGTACCGGATGGTGCCCAGCAGACCGAGGCCCGCCGTCACCAGCACGGCGCCGCTGACCAGCCACGCCTTCCAGCGGCCCGTCTTGGTGATGATCTGGCCCGAGAGGGTCGACGAGATGAACAGGCCGCCGATCATCGGGATGGTCATGACGCCCGACATCGTCGGCGACTCGTCGCGCGCCAGCTGGAAGTACTGGCTGAAGAAGACCGTGCCCGCGAACATCGCGACGCCGACGAACAGCGAGGCCAGCGAGGCCAGCGTGATGGTGCGGTTGCGGAACAGCCGCAGCGGGATGATCGGCTCGCTCGCCTTCGACTCCACGAGCAGGAAGAGCGCGCCGAGCACGACCGAGCCGCCGAGCATGGCGTACGTCTGCCAGGAGATCCAGTCGTACTTGTCACCGGCGAAGGTCACCCAGACCAGCAGCAGCGAGACCGCGGCGCTGATGAAGAACGCGCCCGCCCAGTCGACCTTGACCTGCCTCTTCACCACCGGCAGCTTCAGAGTCTTCTGCAGCACGATCAGCGCGATGAGCGCGAAGGGCACGCCGACGTAGAAGCACCAGCGCCAGCCGAGCCACTCGGTGTCGGTGATGACGCCGCCGAGCAGCGGGCCGCCGACGGTGGCGACGGCGAAGGTCGCGCCGAGGTAGCCGCTGTAGCGGCCGCGCTCGCGCGGGGCGATCATCGCGGCCATCACGATCTGCGCGAGGGCGGAGAGACCGCCGACGCCGATGCCCTGGACGACGCGGCAGGCGATGAGCATGCCGACGCTCTGTGAGAGCCCGGCGACCACCGAGCCCAGGACATAGATGACCAGGGCTATCTGGACCAGCAGCTTCTTGGAGAAGAGGTCGGCGAGCTTGCCCCACAGCGGGGTGGTCGCGGTCATCGCCAGGAGCGAGGCCGTCACCACCCAGGTGTAGGCGCTCTGTCCGCCGCCGAGGTCGGTGATGATCTCCGGCAGGGCGTTGGAGACGATCGTGGACGACAGGATGGCGACGAACATGCCGAGCAGCAGCCCGGACAACGCCTCCATGATCTGCCTGTGTGTCATCGGCGCGCCGTCGGCAAAGGAGTGCCCTCCATGCTTGGCGTGGCCGCCCCGCACACCGGCTGGTGTGGTCGTAGCCATTGAGTTCCTTGTCTTGCGTCGTGTCATGCGGGTGTACGGGGGGCGTGGGCCCGGCAGTCTCCGAAGGAGTCGCGCAGCCTGGCGAGCATCACGATGAGCTGTCCGACTTCGTCGTCGGACCAGTCGTTGAGGTGGCGGGCGAACATGTCGGTGGTTCGCTGGGCGAGCTCGTCGAGCGTGTCCAGGCCCGAAGGGGTCAGCCGCAGGATGCGGGAGCGCTTGTCGCCCGGGTCGGGGGTCCGTTCGATCCAGCCGCGCTCGGCGGCGTGGGCGACATGCCGGCTGGTCACCGACATGTCGACGGCGAGGAGCTCGGCGAGCCGGCTCATCCGCATCCCACCGTGCCGGTCCAGCAGGGTGAGCACGGCGGCCGAGCCGGACGGGCACTCGACGGGCAGGATCCGCGCGATGCCACGCTTTATGGCGCCGATGGCGCTGAGCTGGCGGGCCAGTTCCGCGTACTGACTCTGTGCGGCCATGGCAGGCCCCTCCCCATCTTGTTGCTTAGGGCAACCATAGAAGCCGTTGGTTGCTACAGGCAAACGAAAACGGGCTTGCAGTAGTAAAGGAACACCAAAGCCTTCGCATGCCGCCGGTCATGGCCCGCGCAGGGAGATATCTGCTGCCCGCCCGGGGTTGGGCCCGCCACCCGGGTTCGCTAGGGTCCTGCCCCATGGCACACAACCCCCACGCTCCCCAAGGTCAGGGCCCCGAGGGCAACTACGACCCGGCGGGCAGCACCCAGATGTTCCGCGCCTTCGTCGACGAGGGTGCGCCGCAGGGCCGCCAGGCGGCGGCACCCGCGCAGTCGTCCTCGCGCGCCGGGCTGATCGCCGGCGTCATCGCGGCCGTCGTGATCCTCGGCGCGGTGGCCTGGCTCGCGCTCGGCTGATCACGCCGACCGAGTCACCTTCCGCCGGGTCACTTCCATACGGCGGTGACGCTCTGGGTCTCGATATGCATGCCCAGCGGCACCCGCCAGGCGTCCACGCACACGGTGTACGCCTGCTTTCTCAACCCTCCCGCGGCGATCGGCGCGGGCAGGGGCTGAGCCGACTCGATGGTCGCCCAGTCGATCCCGAGTGCGCCGATGATGTGCGTCGCGAAGGTGACGGTGCCCGAGGTCACCGGTGAGCCGCCGGTGTTGCGGAACTGAACCGTCACCTTCTCGCACCAGCGCTTGTCGAGGGCGGCACGGACCGGTTGGCCGAGCGTGAGTACGGCGGGCCCGGCGGGGGTCGGGGCCGGCTTCGGCGGTGTACCGGGCGGGGTTGGGGTGGTGGGGGTGGCAGGAGGGCCGTCCGAGCCACCTGATCCGCCAGAGCCGCCCGTGCTTCCCGTACCGCCTGAGGCTCCGCCCGTACCGTCCGGGCTTCCGGTGCCGCCTGCGCCGCCACCCGTACCGCCGACGGCACTTCCCGTACCGCCGCTCGTACTTCCCGTGCCGCCGCCGCCCGGGACGGCGGGCAGCTCCCGCTCGCCCGGCTTCCCCGGCTTCTCCTCCGGCGTCTTCCCCTCCGAGTCACCGGACGGCACGGCGCCGTCCAGCGGCACCAGTACGACCTTGCCCGTCGGCGGCACGGCGGCGCTGGGCGCCTCGTCGGGCCCGGACCCGGCGGCGCCGACCGCCACATAACCGTCGCCGCCACCGCTCCCGCACGCGGTCAGCGCCCCGCCGAGGCAGAGCGCGACCGCTGCGAGAGCTGCTCCATGACGTCGTCGCATCGCGTCAGTGTGTCTGACGCACCGTCAATAAGGAACCCCGCTCACTGGGTTCCGCCGGGTTCAGTCGGCGATCAGGCCCTCCCGCAGCTGCGCGAGCGTACGGGTCAGCAGCCGCGAGACATGCATCTGGGAGATGCCGACCTCCTCGCCGATCTGCGACTGGGTCATGTTCGCGAAGAAGCGCAGCATGATGATCTGCCGTTCGCGGGGCGGGAGTTTGGCCAGCAGGGGCTTGAGCGACTCCCGGTACTCGACGCCCTCCAGCGCCGAGTCCTCGTACCCGAGCCGGTCCGCCAGCGAGCCTTCGCCGCCGTCGTCCTCGGGCGAGGGGGAGTCCAGGGAGGAGGCGGTGTACGCATTGCCGACGGCGAGGCCGTCGACCACGTCCTCCTCCGACACCCCGAGCACCGCGGCAAGTTCGGGAACGGTCGGGGAGCGGTCCAGCTTCTGCGCCAGCTCGTCGCTGGCCTTGGTCAGCGCGAGCCGCAGCTCCTGGAGCCGGCGCGGCACCCGCACCGACCACGAGGTGTCGCGGAAGAAGCGCTTGATCTCGCCGACGACCGTCGGCATCGCGAACGTCGGGAATTCCACCCCCCGTTCGCAGTCGAACCGGTCGATCGCCTTGATCAGGCCGATCGTGCCGACCTGGACGATGTCCTCCATCGGTTCATTGCGGCTGCGGAAGCGGGCCGCGGCGTACCGCACGAGGGGGAGATTGAGCTCGATGAGGGTGTCACGCACATAGGTGCGCTCCGGGGTGTTGCCCGTGCCCGCGGCGTTCTCGGTATCCAGCGCGCGCAGCCGCAGGAACAGGGAGCGGGACAGGGTGCGGGTGTCGATGGCTTCCGAGCTGTCAGGCACGACGGGTGCGGGAGCGCTCTTCGTGAGCGTGAGCACCTTGGAGCTGCCCTGTTCTGAGGACATGCCACCCCCTTGAGGTCGCGGACGGTCGCGGCGGCCACGACCATCGGAGGAACGCAGCCTCCACCTGAATACCGGAGGCGGGGCTGCGGCAAACGCGGTTCCGGCAGAATGTCACATGTCGGCAACACGCTGTAGTGACATGTCGACAAGTGTCGGGTGAATTTGCGCTGGAAAGAGGGGGTGTGCGGCTTATGGGTGGCTGAAGGGGTCCTGGAGTGGTCTACCCGTTCCAGCTACGCCTCGATCCTGTTTGCGGATCGCAGTCGCGCGAAGCTTCTGGCCAGCAGTCTTGACACATGCATCTGGGAAACGCCCAGTTCCTGGCTGATCTGCGACTGCGTCAGATTGCTGTAATAGCGGAGCATCAGGATCCGCTGCTCCCGCTCGGGCAGTTGTACGAGGAGATGGCGTACGAGGTCACGATGCTCGACGCCGGCCAGCGCCGGGTCCTCGTAACCGAGCCGGTCGAGCAGCCCGGGCAGCCCGTCGCCCTCCTGGGCCGCCTCCAGCGAAGTCGCATGGTACGAGCGCCCGGCCTCGATGCAGGCCAGCACCTCGTCCTCGCCGATCTTCAGCCGCTCGGCGATCTCGGCGGTCGTGGGCGTGCGGCCATGAGCCGTCGTCAGATCCTCGGTCGCGCCGTTGACCTGCACCCACAGCTCATGCAACCGTCGTGGCACATGCACGGTCCGCACGTTGTCGCGGAAGTACCGCTTGATCTCGCCGACCACGGTGGGCATTGCGAAGGTCGGGAACTGCACCCCGCGGTCCGGGTCGAACCGGTCGATCGCGTTGATGAGCCCGATCGTGCCGACCTGGACGACGTCCTCCATCGGCTCATTGCGGCTGCGGAAGCGGGCGGCTGCGTACCGCACCAGTGGCAGATTCGCCTCGATCAGCGCCCCGCGGACCCGGGAGTGTTCCGGGGTGCCCGGTTCGAGTCCCTTGAGCTCGCCGAAGAGCACCTGGGTCAGCGCCCGGGTGTCCGCGCCCCTGCTCTGGGGCTTCCCGGCAGTGGCCGGGGGATCGTCGGGCCGCTCGTTCTGGGGCGGCACCTGAGGCGCAGTACTGGCCGGCACGGTCACGCGACCCCTTTGCGGTCAACTACGGTCAACTCATCCGTCAAAAGCGGTCATAGCATCACAAGACATGTCCACTGTGTGCAAGCACCTGATAACGCCGTGTTGACGGTAAAGTTGGGATTTAAACCTCAGAAAACCCCTCGCCAGAGTGGCGAGGGGCCTGGGAAGCCGGGGGCTCAGAACTCGTAGTCGGCGATCACCCACGTGGCGAACTCGCGCCACTGTCCGGCGGCCGCCTGATGGGCCGGGTGCGCGATGTACCGGTTCAGCGCATCGCGGTCGGCGACTGCCGAGTTGATGGCGAAGTCATAGGCGATCGGCCGGTCGGTGATGTTCCAGGCGCACTCCCAGAACTCCAGCTCGGGTACGAAGCCATCCAGCTCCTGGAAGGCCTTCACACCGGCGAGTACACGCGGCTCGTCGCGCTCGATGCCCTCATTGAGCTTGAAGAGGACCAGATGGCGGATCAAGGGGCACTCCTAGTTGACCAGCTCGGACATGAACTCTCCGACGCCCTGCGCGGCGCTCGAAATGCCCTCGAACCCTATCTGGACCAGGTCGGCTGCCTTGGCCGGGGAGGTGATGATCGTGTACAGCACGAAGACGACGACGATGTAGAGAGCTATCTTCTTCGTTTGCACCATCAGCCCCTGCCTCCCCTGCGATCCCTGTGGCCTCTGCAGCCCCCTGGCCGCGCGTCGCGTGAGTCTAACGGGCCAGGGACCGGCCCTCACTGGGGGGCCGCACACGTCAAAGACGAAGGGACCCCGGTGCGATGCACCGGGGCCCCTTCGACAAGAGCGGTAGCGGAGGGATTTGAACCCTCGGTGAGTTTCCCCACACTCGCTTTCGAGGCGAGCTCCTTCGGCCGCTCGGACACGCTACCGGGAGAGAGCTTAGCCCAAGGTGGGCCGTGCTCCGAAATCCGTATCGGGAACCCGTATCGGGAACCCGTCGGCCGGAGCTCGCGGCGGTCAGCGCTCGCGGAAGAAGTCCGTCAGTTGCTTCGCGCACTCCTGCTCGAGCACACCGAGGATCACCTCGGGCCGGTGGTTCAGCCGCCGGTCCCGTATGACGTCCCAGAGCGAGCCGGCCGCGCCCGCCTTCTCGTCACGTGCGCCGTAGACCACCCGGTCCACCCGGGACTGCACGATCCGCGCCCGCGCACATCGTGCACGGCTCCAGCGTCACGACGAGCGTGCAGCCGCTCAGCCGCCAGTCGCCGGTCAGGGCCGCGGCCCTGCGGATCGCCAGCACCTCGGCGTGCGCCGTCGGATCGCCGGTCGCCTCGCGTTCGTTGTGCCCGGCGGCGAGCAGCGCGCCGTCCCTGGCCAGCACGACGGCGCCGACCGGCACATCGCCGGACAGCGTCGCGCGCTCCGCCTCCGCCAGGGCGAGACGCATCGGCTCCTCCCAGGGATCGCGTACTGGATCGCCTACGGGAGGGGATGGGGGAGCCGGAGTCACTAGCGGACGGTCTCCAGCACCTCGGCCGCGCCCAGCGAGTCCGCGATCTCCGCCAAAGCGTCCGTGTCCAGTGCCAGCAGCTCCTTCTCCGACAGCCCCAGGTCCGTGAGGATGAAGCGGTCGCCGACCGGTCCCGCGGGCACCAGCTCGCCGACCGGGGCGGACTCGCCCTCCTCGTCGTCCTCGTCCGGCTCTCCGTCTTCCGTGCCGTCGAGGTCCAGCGCGTCCAGATCGTCGGCCGGGTCGTCATCGTCCCCGCCGAGCAGTTCATTGGTGAGGATTTCCCCGTACGAGGAACGCGCGGCCGCGGCCGCGTCCGAGACGAAGATACGAGGATCCTCCTCGCCCTCGACCCGGATGATCCCGAACCAAGCGTCCTCCTGCTCGATGTAGACGAGCACCGTGTCCTCGTCCACCGAGGCCTCGCGGGCCAGGTCGGTCAGATCCGACAGGGTCTCCACATCGTCGAGCTCTGTGTCGCTCGCTTCCCACCCGTCTTGAGTGCGCGCGAGCAGTGCGGCGAAGTACACCGTGACTCTCCCACTGATCAGAGGTGTGACGACCGGCGGTGCAAATGCTCTGTGCCCCGCCCACTCGGAATCGTGGCAGAAACCAAGCCGATGCGAGAGGTCTTCCGTCGTTGCGTCGGCCATCAGTTCTCACCACGACCGGTTACCAGCGGAAGGTCCGCATGCGCATCTGCTGGCGCATCCGGGCCGCTCGGGCCCGCCGTGGCTGGACGCGGTCGCGCAGTGCCTTGGCCTCATTGAGCTCGCGGAGGAAATGGGCGCGTCGCCGCCTGCGCTCCGCATCGCTCTCGGTTTCTATGTCGTACTGCTCAGGATCAGGCTCTGGCTTCGGCATCGGCCACACACCACCCCACGGCTGGGTCCGTACTCCCCCTCGGCCCTGCGGCCTGGGGGTACCCCCACCACTTTCCCTCCGGACCCTCCCTTGATGCGAGCCCGGGCTACTGTTGGCGCCATGCGGATCCATGTCGTCGACCACCCGCTGGTGGCGCACAAACTCACCACGCTGCGCGACAAGCGCACCGATTCCCCGACCTTCCGGCGGCTCGCCGACGAGCTGGTCACCCTGCTCGCGTACGAGGCCACCAGGGATGTGCGCACCGAGCAGGTGGACATCGAGACCCCGGTCACCGGGACGACGGGCGTGAAGCTCTCGCACCCGCGCCCGCTGGTCGTGCCGATCCTGCGGGCCGGCCTGGGCATGCTCGACGGCATGGTGCGGCTGCTGCCGACCGCCGAGGTGGGTTTCCTCGGGATGATCCGCAACGAGGAGACCCTTGAGGCGTCGACGTACGCGACCCGGATGCCGGAGGACCTCTCCGGCCGCCAGGTGTACGTCCTGGACCCGATGCTGGCCACCGGCGGCACGCTCGTCGCGGCGATCCGGGAGTTGATCAAGCGCGGCGCGGACGACGTGACCGCGGTCGTGCTGCTGGCGGCGCCTGAGGGCGTCGAGGTGATGGAGCGCGAGCTGGCGGGCGCGCCGGTCACGGTCGTCACCGCCTCGGTCGACGAGCGGCTCAACGACAACGGCTACATCGTGCCGGGGCTCGGCGACGCGGGCGACCGGATGTACGGCACGGCGGACTAGTTCAGCACTTCCTGGAGGGCGCGGGCACGGGGTTGGCCAACGTGGCCAGGGCCGCGTCCGCGTCCTTCGGCGCGTCCAGGGTCTTGAAGGCCGTGCCGAGGATCAGGTCGACGTCAGGGGTCGTGCGGGCGTCGATCTTGGTCGTGGCGTCCTTCAGCTGGGTGCCGAGCACCGAGAAGGGGCCGTTGGTGGCCGCCGGCGCGCCCAGCAGTATCGCGGTGCCTGGGATCTTCTTGTCGTACTCCGCCGGGGCATTGCCCACCTTGCCGATGGCGAAGCCGCGCTTCTTCAGCTCGTCGGCGGCCGCCTTGGCGAGGCCGCTGCGAGGAGTCGCGTTGTAGACGTTCACCGTGATCTGGCCCGGCTTGAGCGTCACGGGCCGCACGGGCGCGCCGGACGGCTTGGGTGAGGGCTTGCAGTCCGTCGTGCGGACGGCCGCGGACGTGCTCTTGCCGTTGCCGGTGAAGACGTCGATGAGCTGCAGCGTTCCCCAGCCGGCCAGGCCGAGGGCGATCACCGCGGCAACGGCTGCCACAACGATCCTGCCGCGGTTGCGCGGGCGTCGCATTCGGGGGTACCTGTCGCCCGTGATGCGGTACTTTCCGCCCATGCCGGGGGGAGTGAGCATGCTCATGGGCGCAGCGTAGTGCGGCCTGGTGCCGATGCCTACTAAATGATCAACCGATTGCGTCCGTACGGTCCCGAAAGGGCCCGAAAGGGTCAGTCGGCGACCGTGGCCGCTCCGGCTCAGCCCAGCTCGAGAACGCGGGCGTGCAGCACCTGGCGCTGCTGCAGCGCGGCGCGCACGGCGCGGTGCAGGCCGTCCTCGAGGTAGAGGTCACCCTGCCACTTCACGACATGGGCGAAGAGGTCGCCGTAGAACGTGGAGTCCTCGGCGAGCAGCGTTTCGAGATCGAGCTGGCCCTTGGTGGTCACGAGCTGATCGAGGCGGACCGGGCGCGGCGCGACATCCGCCCACTGCCGGGTGCTTTCCCGGCCGTGGTCGGGATACGGCCGCCCGTTACCGATGCGCTTGAAGATCACACGGAAAGCCTACCGGTCAAGCGGCTCCTGGCGCAGCCACGCAGCGCCAGTGCAATGTTGATCAAAATGACGCAAACCCGGAATAGGGGGGTGTCATGAGCGTCACCGAGCAGCCGCCGACCGCGCCGGAACGGACACGCCCGCGCCTACGGCCGGGCGGGTCGGGACGGGCGGGACGGCCGCGCCGGCGCTGAACGTGCACTTCCCCTACGCCCGCAGGACGTAGGGGAAGTGTTCTCACGAGTTTCAGTCTCTTGGGGGTCCCCCGGACCGGTTACTCGGTCACTTCGTGGCCGTGACCGTCGTGCAGGCCGCCGCCGCTGCCCGCGTCGCCGTCCGTCGGGACGGTGACCACCGGCTTGCGCAGCGAGCTCAGGTCATGGGCGTAGGTACCCACCGCGTTGGCGATGACGCCGATGTTGACGGCGAACGCCTTCATGTCGATGTTGCTGATCGTGTCGCACTTGGCGTGGTAGCAGGAGTCGTACGCGACGCCCGCCGTGCCGCCGAACTTCTCCGCCTGCTTGTCGGTCTTGATGCCCTCCGCGCCCGTGAACGTGCCACCGGACGGGATGCCGACCTCGATGAACGGGCCGTAGTCGGAGCGGCCGGTGAAGTCCGTGCCCTCGTGCGGCGTGCCCCGCTTGTCGAGGAATTCATTGATGTCGCGCTCGAGTTGGGCAGAGCCGACCGGGCCGGGACCCGCCCCCACGCCGTCCGAGTCGTCGCCGTCGTAGACGAAGAGCCCGTAGTTCGGCGAGGCGATCATGTCGAAGTTCAGGTAGAGCTTGATCTCCTGCTTGCCCAGGGAGCTCAGCTGCGCGACGTACGCCTCCGAGCCGAGCAGGCCGTTCTCCTCCGCCGACCACCAGGCGAAGCGGACCTTGTTGGCGGGCTTCGACTTGGACTTGGCGAGTTCCTGGGCGACTTCGAGGAGTCCGGCGGAGCCGGAGCCGTTGTCGTTGATGCCGGGGCCCGCGGTCACCGAGTCGAGGTGTGAGCCCAGCATCACGGTGTTGGCCGCGTTGCCGCCGCGGGTCTCCGCGATGACGTTGTTGGTGACGCGCTTCTGCTGCAGCTGGCGGATCTCGAAGGAGATGCTCACCGGGCCCGTGGCGAGGTCGGCGGCGAGCTTCTCGCCCTCCGCCTTGGTGATTCCGCCGGTCGGTATCTTGCCGGTGGCCGAGTCGCCCAGGGTGCCGGCGAGCGCGCCGTCGGCGTTGTTGTAGATGATCGCGCCGGCCGCGCCCGCGTCTGCCGCGGCTGCCTGCTTCGCGCCGAAGGTGCAGCCGCCGCGCTTGATCAGCGCGATCTTGCCGGTGAAGGTCCCCGACGCGTAGTCGGCGGGCTCGCAGCCGGTCGTCTCGTCCACGGGCACCGCGGCCAGATCGGCCTTGATGCCGCCCACCGGCGTGGACTTGGTGTACGTCATCGCCTTGATCTCGATGTCGCGCGGCGCGGGCGTGAGCACCGAGAGCTTCTCGGCCTGTGTCTCGGTGTAGATGAAGTCGAACTGGTGGTACGAGACGTCGTAGCCGGACTTCTTCAGCTGCTGGTAGACGTAGGCGGCGGAGGCGTCGTGCCCCAGCGTGCCCGCGGCCCGGTGGCCGCCCGTCGTGTCGGCTATCTGCTGGAACTTCTGCAGATGCTTGTAGGCGTCCGTGGCGGACGACTTTTCGACCAGCTTCCTGGCCAGCTTCGACGCGTCCTTCGCCGCCTGCTCGCCAGGGCTGTGGCGGTGCGCGACGGAGGGGGAGGCGGATGCCAGCAGGAGCGGGGTCGCGAGTGCGGCGGCGGCCATGGTGGCCACGGCTCTGCGATGGGTTGCCTTCACAGAGGTCCTTCCCGGTGTGTACGAGGTTGAGGGGAAGTTAGCGATCTCTGCGGGTTCTGTGAACAGATGTGCCTCAACTCACGGCGCATTTCATCGCATTGACACCAGGACGTGATGCATCCACTTCAACACGCCGAGCGAGCACAGCGGAACGTCAGGTCTCTTCGGCCGCCTTTGCGGCGCGCTTCGCCTCCTGCTTGTACGCGCGCACCTTGGCCAGCGACTCCGGCCCGGTGATGTCGGCGGCCGAGCGGTACGAGCCCTTCTCGCCGTACGCCCCGGCCGCCTCGCGCCAGCCCTTGGGCTGCACCCCGAACTGCTTGCCCAGCAGCGCCAGGAAGATCTTCGCCTTCTGCTCGCCGAAGCCCGGCAGCGCCTTCAGCCGCGCCAGCAACTCGTCGCCGGTCGCCACATCGCGCCAGATGGCGCTGACATCGCCGTCGTAATTGTCGACCAGGTACTGGCACAGTTGCTGCACCCGCTTGGCCATGCTTCCCGGGTAGCGGTGGACGGCGGGCTTCTGCTTCAGCAGTTCGGCGAAGGCATCGGGGTCGTACGAGGCGATCCGGGCGGCGTCGAGATCGTCGCTGCCCATGCGCTGCGCGATGGTGTACGGGCCGGAGAACGCCCACTCCATTGGGACCTGCTGGTCGAGCAGCATGCCGACGAGGACGGCGAGCGGACTGCGGCCGAGCAGTTCGTCGGCCTCGGGCTGCTGGGCGAGATGAATCGTGGGGCTCATGTCCCGATGATCGCCCGGCCGTGGGCGCGCCGCCAGTAATCGTCGGCCGACTCGCCAGTCGGATCTGACCGGACGCAGTCGGAGCGGTGCCCTCGCGGGTTCCCGGCGGGGGCGCTGTTCTTCCTCACAGCGCCGGGGGGTTCGCCTCGCGTCCATACCCCCTTACGGTATGGACGCATGAGGACTTCACGGATACCCGCGCCCCCGGCTCTGGTGGGGTTCGTGCTCCTGGTGCTCGCGCTGACGGCCGTCTCGTACGCGGTGGGGCGTGCCGTCGGTCCGGTGGCGCCGGGGCTGCACCGCGTCGAGGAGGGTCCCGACCGCATGCCCGGCATGCCCGGCATGCATGGCGCGGGGGAGGGCCGATGACGGACCTGCTGGTCGGCGGCATGACGTGCGCGGCGTGCGTGGCCCGGGTCGAGAAGAAGCTGAACCGCATCGACGGGGTGAGAGCCACCGTCAATCTGGCCACCGGCCTGGCCCGGATCGCGCATCCGCCCGAGGTGGGCGAGGACGAGCTGATCTCCACGGTGGAACGTGCGGGCTACACCGCCCAGTTGCCGCCGCCACCGGCCGAGGAGACTTCCGACGACGACGAGGACGAGCGGGCCGAGGGCCGCGAGCGGCTGCTGATCACCGCCGTTCTGGCGATCCCGGTCCTGGTCCTGTCCATGGTCCCCGCCCTGCAGTTCGACTACTGGCAGTGGCTCTGCTTCAGTCTCGCGGGCCCCGTCGTCGTCTGGAGCTCCGAGCCTTTCCACGCCCGGGCGCTGCGGGGCCTGCGGCATGCCACGGCCACCATGGACACCCTCGTCTCGCTCGGTGTGATCGCGTCCTACCTCTGGTCCGTGTACGCCCTGTACTTCGGCGGCGCGGGCGATCCGGACATGCGGATGCCGTTCAGCTGGCTGCCCACCGCGGACGGCGGAACCGCGCATGTGTATCTGGAGGCCGCGGTCGGCGTTCCGCTCTTCGTCCTCACCGGCCGGTATCTGGAGGCGCGTGCCAGGCACGGCACCGGGTCCGCGCTCCGGGCGCTCACCGAACTCGGAGCGAAGCACGTGGAGTTGAAGGGGAGCGGCAGCCGCCGTATCCCGGTGTCGGAGCTGCGGACCGGGCAGGAGTTCATGGTCCGGCCTGGCGAGAAGATCGCCACCGACGGGGTGGTGACCGAGGGCAGCTCGGCGCTGGATCTCTCCCTGGTCACCGGTGAGTCGACACCGGTGGAAGTGGGGCCCGGCTTTCGTGTGGTGGGTGGTGCCGTCAACTCCGGCGGGCTGCTCGTCGTCCGCGCGACCGCCGTCGGAGCCGACACCCAACTCGCCCGTATCACCCGGCTGGTCACCGATGCCCAGGCCGGCAAGGCGCGCATCCAGCGGCTCGCCGACGCGATCGCCGGGGTGTTCGTCCCGGCGATCGTGACGGTCGCGGCGTGCGTGCTCGGCTTCTGGCTCGGGGCCGGTGCCGAGCCGGAGGCGGCCGTCACCGCCGCGGTCGCCGTGCTCGTCGTGGCCTGCCCGTGCGCGCTGGGCCTTGCGACGCCCACCGCGTTCCTGGCGGCAACGGGGCACGGTGCGCAGCTCGGCGTACTGATCAAGGAGCCGGGCGCGCTGGAGCGGCTGCGCCGTGTCGACACCGCGGTCTTCGACAAGACGGGCACGCTCACCACGGGCCGTATGACGCTCGTCGAGACGGTGGTCGTCGAGGGTCTGGACACCGCGGCCGTGCTGCGTCTCGCGGGTGCGGTGGAGTACGGCTCCGAACACCCCATCGGCCGCGCCCTGGTGGCCGCCGCTCGCCAGCAGACCGGCGAGGACAAGCTGCCCGAGGTGGCCGGCTTCCGGGCCGTGCGGGGCGAGGGCGTGCACGGCCGGGTCGAGGGCCGGGAGATCTCCGTACGCAGTCCACGCGCGGCGGGCCCGCTCCCGGACGCCCTGCACACCGGCCTGCTGCGCGCCGAGGAGGCAGGACACACGGCGGTCGTCGTCGAGATCGACTCCCGGCCCGTGGCTCTGCTCGCCGTCGGGGACACCGTGCGGCCCTCCAGCGGCGCCGCGGTGACCAAGCTGAAGCGCCTGGGCATCGAGCCGGTCCTGGTGACCGGCGACGGACCGGCCGCGGCGCGGGCGGTCGCCCGTGAGCTGAGCATCACCTCCGTGCACGCGGGCGTCAGCCCCGAGGGCAAGGCGGAGCTGGTCGCCTCGCTGCGCGCCGAGGGGCGGCACGTCGCGGTGATCGGCGACGGCGTCAACGACGCGGCCGCCCTCGCATCCGCGGACCTCGGCATCACCATGGGCAGCGGCACTGACGCGGCGATCGGGGCCGCCGACATCACTCTCGTACGGGAGGACATGGCGGCGGTCGTCGCGGCGGTACTCCTCACCCGCCGCACGCTCACCACGATCCGGGCCAATCTCGTCTGGGCCTTCGGCTACAACGTGGTCACCGTGCCGCTGGCCGCGACCGGCTGGCTCAACCCGATGTTCGCGGCGCTCGCGATGTCCGCCAGCTCCGTGCTGGTCGTCGGCAACAGCCTTCGGCTGCGCACCCACAGGTCCCAGCCACGCACCCGGCCCGCGAACCCCGCGCGCGTCACCCACCGTTCCGCCGCCGACGCCCGGAGGGGCTCCGATGACCTCAGCCTCCGCTGAAGGCTCCGACGACCTCCCCGGGCCCCGGGCAGCCGTGGCCGCGGCCGTCTTGATCCCGGTGGCGGCCTGCGCCGTGACGCTCGCCCTGCTCACGGCCTACGTGACGAGCGGCGCGGCCGGCACCCCGCCCGCCGAGATCACCGTCACCCGCGCCCGCCTCGTCCAGCCGCTCCCGGACCGGGACACGGTGGCCTACATCGACCTGCGCAACACCGGCGGCACCGACGCCACCCTGGTATCGGTCGACGCCCCGCTGCTCGGCTCCCCCACCATGCTGGCCCGGGACGTCGAGACGGACGGCGCGGGCCGGATGGAGGCGGTGTCCGCGCTGAAGGTGCCCGCGGGCGGTGAGCTGAAGATGTCCCCGGCGGTGGGGGACGTGATGGTCGAGGACCCGCCGGAGCTGAAGCTGGGCGAGCGGGTCGAGTTCGTCCTGCGGTTCGGGGACGCGAGTACGGTGCGGGCGGTGGCGGTGGTGGTGCGGGCCGGGGAGTGACCTGGTGCGGTCAGTGACCTGGCAAAGCGCGGGAACCGACCCGCCCCGTCGTCCGACTCCTCTCCCGTGACCTGGGAGGTGGAATGGGCGGGCTGGACATCCGGATGCGCCACGTCGGCTGCCGGCACGGCCGCGTGGATGCCGTAAGCGGCGTCGATCTCGACGTCGCTGCCGGTGAGCGCGTGGCGCTGACCGGCACCAATGGATCCGGCAAGACCACGCTGCTGCGGGCCCTGCTCGGTCTGCACCGCACGGCCGACGGCGAGATCCTGGTCGGCGGGCGGCAGGCGCGTACGGCCGCCGAGTGGGCATGGCGGCGGCGGGCGTGTGCGTGGATTCCGCAGAAGCCCGCGGCCGGGCGGTTCCCGCTGCAAGCAGGGGAGTTGCTGGCGAGCAGCGGAGCTCCCGCGGAGTCGGCGGACGCCGCGGAGAAGCTGGGCGTTGGGCAGCTGGCCCGGCGGCCGCTGCACACCCTGTCCGGGGGGCAGTTGCAGCGTATGTATCTGGCGCGGGCGGTCGGTTCCGTCGCCGCCGGGGCCGGAGTGCTGCTGGCCGACGAGCCCACCGCCGCGCTCGACTTCGCCGGTCAGGAAGAGGCGGCCGACGTACTGCTGGCGCTGCCCGCGACCCTCGTCGTGGTGACCCACGACCGGGCGCTGGCCGACCGCTGTGAGCGGGTGCTCGAGATGGCCGCCGGGCGGCTGCGGGAGGCCGGATGACTCTCGCCACCGCCGACATCGGGGCCCTGCTGCAGCTCGTCCCCGTTCAACGGGCCGGCGTGGCCCTGCTGCTGGCCGCCGTCGGGCTACCGGTCATCGGCGTGGTGATCGCAGGGCTCGACATCATGCCGGTGCGCTTCGCGATGATGCACGTGGCTCTGCTGGGGATCGCCGTGGGCCTTCTGACCGGCCTCGACCCCATGCTGTGTGCGCTTCTCGCGTGTGCGCTCGCCGGCGCCGGAGTCGCGCCGCTCGCCCGTACACCGGACGGACTCTCCGGCGCGATGGGCCTGTTGATGAGTCTCGCCATCGCGGCCGCACTGCTGGTGCTCGCCGTCTCGGGGGTCAACGCCGCGGGCGCGTTCGCGCTGCTGTGGGGCTCGATCCTCTCGGTGGGCACGGCTGACCTGTGGGTGCTGGGGACGCTCGCCGTCCTGGTGCCGGGGCTCTTCTGGTGGCGGCGGCGTGACATCGCCCTGCTGCTGTACGACCGTGAACTCGCCCTCTGCTCAGGCGTGCGGGTCGAGCGGCTGACGCTCCTCCTGCTCGTCCTGGTCGCGGTGGCCGTCGCCGGCGCGATCAAACTGACCGGCGCGCTGCTCGTCGACGCGCTGACCCTGCTGCCCGCGCTCGCCGCGCGGCGCCTGGGCTCCTCGCTGAAGTCGATCACAGCGTGGGCCGTCGCCATCGGCGTCGCGGTCAACGCGACCGGCTTCCTCGTCGCCCTCTGGCTGGACCTGCCGCCAGGCCCGGTCCTCGTCCTGACGGCGGGGGCCGTGGCCCTCGGCGTCCATCTCGTACCCGAACGGAGAACCCGCCCATGGCGCGCAACCGCGTCCGCCTCGCATACCTTTTTGCACCACTGACCGCCGTACTGCTTCTCACCGCGGGCTGCGGCAGTTCGGACGCCAAGTCCGGCGACGGTGGGCACGCTCACGACGGGGCTCCGGTGGTCGTGGCCACCACGACCTGGGAGGGCGCTTTCGCCAAGGCCGCGGGTGCGAAGGACGTCAAGGTCATCGTTCCGCAGTCGGTGCAGCACGCCCCCGACTACGACCCGAAGCCGTCCGACCTCGCGGCGGTGGCCGACGCCGACTTCGTCCTCTACGCGCCCTTCGAGCCGTACGCCGAGAAGATCAAGGAGGCGGCGGGCTCGGAGGCCGAGCTGGTCGAGGTGAATCTCGACAACGACGCGGACAAGGCGAGCGCGGAAGTGGCCCGGCTGGGCAAGCTGTTCGGCACGCAGGACGCGGCAGCGACGTGGCAGAAGACGTTCGGGACGCAGTACGCGGATCTGCAGTGGGAGTTGAAGGCGGCGTGGCCGGGCGGCAAGGCTCCGGCTGTCGTCACGCAGGTTTTCACGGCGTGGTCGGCGAAGCTGGCGGGCGCGGAGGTGGTTGGGACGTACGGTCCCGAGGCCGTGACCGCGAAGCAGCTCTCGGACCTGTCGGCGAAGAAGCCCGCGCTGGTTCTGGACAACGCGCATATGTCGACGGGGACGGTGCTGCCCGACACGGGCGCGAAGCAGGTGAAGATCGTCAACTTCCCGGGGAAAGACCTGGATCTGCTGCCGGTGTACCGCGATGCGGCGTCGGCGCTGAAGAAGGCGATGGCCCAGGCCGCCTGAGCCCTGCGCCGGCCGGGCTTGATTTCAAGCCCGTCCGGCGATTGAGGACGGACCCGCGGGTCAGACCGCCTGAACCAACGGATCACCGGCGAACTGCTCCCGCAGGGACGCCCGGTCCGGCTTGCCCGCCGGGGTCAGTGGAACCGCCGCCACCACCAGCAGGCGTTCCGGGTACTTGCGGCGCTCCAGGCCGCGGGCGTCGAGGTGGGCGCGCAGGTCGTCGAGCGTGGGGGCGTGGCCGTCCCGGGTGACCAAGCAGGCCGCGAGCCGCTCGCCCATCAGCGGGTCCGGGACGCCGACGCACACCACGTCCCGTATCCCCGGATGCGCGGCCAGTTCGATCTCGACCTCGGCGGGGCTGATGTTCGCGCCGCCGCGGATCACCACGTCCTTCAGGCGGCCCACGACCCGCAGCGCGCCGTCCTCCGGCAGGATGCCGAGGTCTCCGGTGCGCACCCAGCCGTCGGCCGTGCGGTAGCGGGCATCGAGCTCGGGCGCGCCGACATAGCAGAGCGGGGTCATCGGGCCGCGGGCGACGATCTCGCCGACCGTTCCCGCGGGCACCTCCTCCATCTCGCGGGTGTCCGGGACCGCGATCCGGATGTCCGCGACGCGCGGGTCGGGGTGGCCCGCGAGCACGCCGGGCCCGGCCGACTGTAGAGCGTCGTCGCCAAGCCCCGTATGGCAGTTGACGCCGTCCGCCGACCCGTACAGATTGACCACCGGGCAGCCGAAAACGCGGCGCGCCTCGTCCGCGGTGGCTGCGTCGAGGACCGAGCCGCCGAGCACCAGCGCGGTGGGCGCCGGGAGTTCGCGCGGCTGCTCGGCCAGCCGGTCGAGCATCATCCGGATCATCGTCGGCACGCCCAGCACATGAGTCGGCTCGTGCTCGGCGATGGCGTCCAGGGCCGCCTCTGGCGTGAAGTGGTCGAGCAGGACGAGGGTTCCGCCGTGCCGGGCGAGGACGACCGCCGTGCCGTTGCTGCCGAAGGCGGAGGCGAGTGGGACGAGGAAGAGGCAGCGCGGCGGCTGCCCGTCCTTCAGCAGGGATGCCAGGAAGTTACCGCGGCCGCCGGCCAGCGCGTTGTGCGAGTACGCGATCATTTTGGGCTCGGCCTCGGAGCCCGACGAGACCAGGATGCGTACGGCGGACTCGGGGTCCGGGCGGGCCGGGACGAAGGCGCTCGCGTCCGTACGCAGCAGCTGCGACAGCGGTACGGAGCCTTCCGGCGCGTCGCCGCGTCCGGCGGCGATCACCGTGCTCAGGGCAGGCAGTTCGGCGGCGAGGCCGACCAGATCGGCGGCGTGCGGGCAGCCCCGGTTCTCGATGGCGGCGATCACGGCGACCGCCTCGGATCTGCTCAGCAGCGAGGCCGCCTCGCGCCCGCCCCGGCCCACCGGGAACGGCAGCGCGACCGCGCCGATCGCGGCCAGCGCCAAGTCGGCGATGACGGCGTTGCGGCCGCCCGGAAGCTGTACGCCGACCACATCGCCCGGGCGTATGCCCAGGCCGGTGAGGCCGGCGGCCAGACATCGCACCTTGCGGTCGAGTGCCGTGTAACAGAGTTTCCCCTTGGCGTCGATCACCGCGGTGCGATGCAGGTCGGCGATCTGGCGCGCCCGGTAGAGGCTGTACATGTCGAGGTCGGGGCAGGTGCCGTCGACCGTCCAGGAGCGGCGCAGCTCGGCGGGCAGCAGGTCGTGCAGGGCGACGGTCACAGGAAGCTCCAGGGGTCGGGAACGGCAGGGGCACCATGCGCGTCGCGGCTGATCGAGCCGGCGAAGCGTGGGTCGTCGTGCAGAGCCGCCAGATCGGCGGTGACCGCGGTCGCGGTCAGTCCGTGCGCTCGCAGCCGCGCCAGCGCCTCGGCCGTGGGCAGTTCGCACAGGTCGTACGCCGCGGCCGCGACCGCGCAGGAGTCGGCGGGCGCGATCCAGCCGTCGGCGGTGGGCAAGGGGCGGCGGAACCCGGCGGGACGGCGCGCGCCCCGGCCGTCCGCGAGACGACGGAGCGCGGGCGCGGTGAGGACGTCGGCCGCCCCGAGGAGGGATGAGTCCACCCGTACGCCGTTGCCGGTGCGCTCCCGCAGCAGCAGCCCGGCCAGCACAGCCTCCGCACCGAGCAGCCCGCCGAGCACATCGAGCAGGGTCATCAGGGACGGCGCGGGCGGCTCGTCGGCCGGCCGGACCGCCTCGCCGACACCCGTATGGGCCTGCACCATGAAGTCGGTGCCCATAAGCGCCGCGTGCAGCCGGTTCGCCCAGCCGCTGGTGTACGCGTAGACGAGTGCGGGGTTGGCGGCGGCCAGCTGCTCACGGTCGAGGCCGAGCTCGGCGGCCTTGCCCGGCGCCCAGTTGTGCAGGAAGACGTCGGCGCCGGCCGCCATCTCGCGCAGTCGCCGCCGGTCGTGGTCCGACTTGATGTCGACCTCGACGGCCTCCTTGCCCCGGTTGAGCGCGAGCCAGCGCGCCGAGATCCCGGAGCAGGCGGGCGGCATACCGCGCAACGGGTCGCCGCCCGGCGGCTCGATACGGACGACCTCCGCGCCGAGCAGGCCCAACAGGTGTGCGGACAGCGGGGCCTGGATGCGCCGTCCGGCCTCCAGGACGGTCAGCCCGGCGAGCGGCAGGCCGAGCGGGGGTGTGCTCGAGGAGTATCTCGAGGAGTATGACGCTTCGTACGAGGTCAGCGCCCACGGCGGCGCGCCCGCGATGCCCCGGTCGGCGAGGGAGCGCAAAGGGCACACTTCCGCGCCGGAGGCCTCGGCGGCGTACCGGATCCGCTCCCAGGAACATCCGTTGACGGTGGTGTGCAGGACTTCGGCGAAGGGCGCGCAGGCCGTGGCGTAACGGAACTGGAAGGGCCGCCAGCCGGCCCGTATCGCTTCTTCCGGAGCGCCGAGCGTGCGCCAGAACGCGGCCCACGCTCCCGGGTCCAGGGTCTCGAGCTCGAAGACGGTCCCTTCGGCGGAGGTGAAGGGCGGCCCGCCCGGGGCGAGTTCGGCCGCCTCGCCCTCCTCCGCTCCTGCCGCCGCCAGATACTGCGAGACGGCCAGCAGCCCGGCCCGGTCGGCGCTGGTCGACACCTGCGCGACCTGTCCGCCGCGCGCCTGGGCCAGCAGCCCCGCCAGCAAGCCCTGCACGGTCAGTACGGCGGTGGCGGTGGCGGCGTAGTCGGCCGCGATGCCGCGCGGGCGGCCGTCGCGCCGCCCGTGCACCGCCATGATCCCGGTGGCGGCCTGCACGGTGGCCTCGTCGGTGAGGCCGCCCGCGGCCTCGCTCCATACGGCCCGGGCGGCGAGCCCGTCGAACCCGGCGCCCTCGACGACGACATGAGAACCGGCGACATGAGAACCGACGGCATGCGAACCGACGGCATGAGAGCCCAAGGCGCTCGGGGGCTCCGCGCCCAGCAGCCGCAGATGCTCCGCCACAAGCCCGGCGCCCGGCCCCGGCGGCCCCGATTTGTGCACCCGCAGTCCGTCCAGCGGCCGGACCGCGCGCTTGGTGCCCGGTGATGCGGTGCCTGATGCCATGCCTCTGCTCTCCCCGAAGTGGTGGGAACCCGGGAGCCGTCGCGCCCGACCAGTTCCGTGTGAGAGGCAGTCGGACAGTCGTTCCCATGGGTTCCCGGAAGGCGGCGGAAAGTGGTGCAGCGCGAGGCGTCGGCGAAAGCTGGACTTCCCCCGTGTCCGCCCGACGTACGGGAGTTGAGGGACCGGGTCGCTGACTTCGTACGGGACCGGGTCATGCCGCGGGAGCCGGTGCTCGACCTGGGCGGCCCGGACGCCGCCGCCGTGCTGCGCGGGCTCCGGCACGAGGCCCAGGAGCAGGGCCTGTGGGCGCTGCCCCTGCCCGCCGAACTCGGCGGCCAGGGGCTGCCCCTCCTGTCGTACGCGCATATCGCAGAGGCTGAGGGCGCCAGCGACCACGGGCCGGTCGTACTCGGCTCCGCGTCCCTGCTCGACGTGCTGATGCTGCGGCGGCACGGCAGCGCGCGCGTACGCGACCAGTATCTGAAGCGGCTGGTCGCGGGCGAGATCCGCTCCTGCTACGCCATGACCGAACCCGAAACCCCCGGCACCGACCCCTTCCTCACCGAAACCCGGGCCGAGCCCGCCGTGGACGGCACGTGGCGCGTCAGCGGCCGCAAGTGGTTCACCAGCGCTGCCGCCGACGCCGACCTGGTCACCGTCCTCGCCCGCACCGACGGTGTCCCGCCGGACCGCGAAGGTCTTTCGCTGCTGCTCGTCGGCACGGACTCGCCCGGCTTCCGGGTGGTGCGCGAACTGCCCGTGCTGGGGGCGGGCGGCCAGTGGGAGATCGCCCTGGACGCGGTGCCCGTGGACGGCGACCATCTGCTCGGCGAACGCGGCAAGGCCCTGGCGATCGCCGGCGAGCGGCTCCAGCTCGGCCGCACCCTGCGCTGTCTGCGCTGGCTCGGCCAGGCAGGCCGCGCCTTCGACCTGATGCGCGAGCGGGCGATCACCCGTACCCGGTCAGGCCGGTCAGGCGGACCGCTCGGTGACCTCCAGCTCGTCCAGCGCCATATCTTCGAGGGGCTGCTTGCCCTGCGCACCACGCGCCCGCTGGTGTACGAGGCGGTGGCGCACCTCGACGCCGGGCGCGAGGCCCATGTGGAGGTGGGCCTGGCGAAGGTCGCGGCGGCGCGCATGCTCCAGCAGGTCGCGGACGCGGCGATCCAGGTGCACGGCGCGGCGGGTCTCGGCCCCGACACGGCGCTGCCCGCGCTGTTCCGTACGGGACGGATGGCGCGGATACTCGACGGCCCGGACGAACTGCACATCACTTCCGTGGCGCGGCGGGTGCTGCGTACGTCCTAGGCGGAGTGGGCGTCGACGAGCCCCGTCAGCACGGCCAGCCCGAACGCCAGAAAGAAGCTGCCCCACACCAGCTCGTGCCGTGTGGCGGTGCCACTGTCAAGGTCGTAGCAGCCGTGCCGCAGCGAGCCGTTGGCCGCCAGATGTACGCGTACGAGCTCTTCCAGCACCGCGACGGCATGCTCGTGCTGCCCGAGTTTGAGCAGGGCCACAGCTGTGATGGCGGCGGCGGAGGTGTCGAGGGGCCCGTCGGGACGCTCCTCGGTAGCGGGCGGAACACGTCGCGAAGGCGTCAACTCCCCTGCCGTACCGCGAAGATCGGGCATATCCAGGCACCGCAGTCCGTCCGCCACCGCGAGCAGCAACCAGGCACGGCCACGGCTCCACCCGGGCGAGCCGAGTCCGAGATGCGCGCGCAGATGCGATTCGGCCGCTTTGGCGTTCACCGACGCGAGCAGTGGCACCATGCCCGGTGCGCCGTCCACGCGCGCCACGCGCCGGGGGTCGCCGAAGGCCGATCCCCAAGGAACCAGCCCGAGTTCATGGTCGTACGCGTCGAGGCAGGCGCGTGCCGCGCGCTCTTGCAGCGCCACGGCCCCCGGGTCGTCTGCGAGGGGCGGTGCCGTACCAGAGGATCAGGCCGCGGGTCGCGGTGTCGGCCCCTGCCCAGTCGGCGAGCCGCATCGCGGTGGCCCGGGCCGCCTCCCGGTCGCGTACGTCACCGGTGTGCCGGGCCCGCAGCCACAGCAGCC
Source organism: Streptomyces sp. V1I1 (assembly GCF_030817355.1). Taxonomy (NCBI): domain Bacteria; kingdom Bacillati; phylum Actinomycetota; class Actinomycetes; order Kitasatosporales; family Streptomycetaceae; genus Streptomyces; species Streptomyces sp. V1I1. The sequence continues at coordinate 4,260,646 of NZ_JAUSZH010000001.1, forward strand.
CCGCCCAGAACCCGCCGGTCCACGAGCCGCGCCTGGTCGTCGTCCACAGCCCGGTCTCCTGGTCCGCGTACAGCGGGAACCGGTCGCCGACTCCGGTCCGGGTCACGGCGACCCGTTCGAGGACCCTGGCCAGGGCGGGCTCGGCCCAATGTGGCGTATTCGGCGGCGTATTCGGCGGCGTACTCACGCCCGCGCCTCGCGCCGGTCCCGTACGGCCCAGCACACCGCGACCGCACACGCCCCCGCGAACTCACCCGCGACCAGCACCCACCCGGGCCCGTAGTGCCCGGACTCGGCCAGCAGCCCGAACAGCGGCGGTCCGACCGCGAACCCGGCGAAGAACCCCGCCGAGACCAGCGCCGAGTCCTGCCCCGCCCGCCCGGGCGCCGCCCGCTGCATGACCAGCACCATCGACACCGCGTTGGCGGCGACCGCGAAGACGCCGACGGCGACCGCCGCGACCCACGCCAGCGGGTGCACGAAGGACGCGCCCGCCAGCAGCAGCGCCGCCGCCACCGAGCCCGCAGCGAGACCGCCCGGCAGCCACACGGCACGGCCTGCATCTCCGGCCACCTTCGACCAGCCCACCCGGCCCGCGACACCCGCGACACCCAGTACGGCCACGAGCGCACCGGCGGCCGTGGGGCCGAGGCCGAGCCGCTGCGCGCCGTACAGCGCCAGGTACGTATTGACCGACGCGATCCCGCAGCCCAGCAGCAGTGAGAACACCGCGAGCCAGGCGATCGCGCCCCGGGGCACCAGCGACGAGCGCGGTCCGGCGGCGACCGGCGGCGGATCGGCAGGCAGCCCTCGCGCCGCCCAGAGGGCCGCTCCCGCCGCCGCACCCGCTGCCGTCCACACCGCTCCCCGCCAGCCCGCGACCCCGGCCAGCGCGGCGAGCGGCAGTCCGGCGGCGAACGCCCCGAGCTGTACGCCCGACTGCTTCATCCCGGTCACCGAGCCGCGCCGCCGGGGCGGCACCGTGGCCAGGATCGCCTTGTTGGTGGCCGGGTTGGCCAGCGCCTGCGGGAGCCCGCCGAGCGCGACCGCCGCCAGCAGCAGTCCGACGCCGGGCGCCGATCCGATCAGCGCCAGCGCCATGGCGGAGACGAGGAGCAGCGCGACCAGACAGCGGCGCGGTCCCACCCGGTCGACCACGCGGCCGCCGACCGGCGAGAGCACGGCCGCGGCGCCGAAGCCGATGGTCGTCGTCAGACCGAGCACGGTGGGCGATACATCCAGCTCGTCCACCAGCCGCGGGCCCAGCGCCCCGAGCAGGAACAACTGCATCATCGAGAACGCCATGGCGCAGGTCAGCAGAGCCGTCGTGGCGCTCGTCCCACGGCTCGTGCCCGCCGCGGCGCCCATCACTATCTGCTCCGCCCTCACAGGCACCTCTCCATTCCTGTTGCCGCCCCGGGCGGTTCCACCCGGGTGCCCGGGTCCCGCCAGTCGTGCCAGGAGTCGGCCGGATGACCCCTCAAGTTCCCGCGGATTTCTATGGCTTGAATCACGTGCCGAACCTCGAGCGACGCTCGGGAAGTCCCGTATCCACCCTTGAAGAACTCGCGGCGAATGCAAGGATGAGCCCGCCATGATTGCTGGTCGGGGTGTGCGCGCGGTACGGGCTGCGGTGTTCGCGGCCGTCTGCGTGCTGCTCGCCACCATCGGCCACGTACTCATGTCGAAGGCGGGTCTTCCCTGGTGGGCGCCGCTCGCCGGAGTCACGGTGACGGGCGCGGCGGCGTGGTGTCTGGCCGGGCGGGAATACGGCCTGTTCCCGGTCGTGGCCTTCGCCCTGGTCGCCCAGAGCGCACTGCACACCGCGTTCTCCTTGTCCCAGACGGCAGTTGAGCCGGCGCAGCCCATGCACCACCACCATGCCGGGTCCGCAATGCAGTCCATGGCATCCATGGCACCGACCAACCACGACATGAGCGACATGTCGTCGACCGGAATGCTCGCCGCCCACCTGCTGGCCGCGCTGCTGAGCGGCCTCTGGCTCGCGTACGGAGAGCGGGCGGCGTTCCGGATCCTGCGCGCCGTCGCCGGCTGGCTCGTCGTACCGCTGTGCCTGCCGGTCCGCGTCCCCGCGATGCCGCACCGGCCACGCGTCCGCCCGCGCCGGAACCGTGCCATGCGTACGCCCCGGCAGCTGCTGCTCGTTCACGTCCTTACTTCTCGGGGTCCGCCCGCCGGGACCGCTGTCATCTGACAGCCGGCTTCCCGATGCCGCCACGGGGTCAATCCCCGGCGCTCGGGCATCGGCCGCGCCCTTCGCGTGCGGCCGTACGACTCACCGGGCCCGCAGACATGCCGGTCCGGATCCCGGATTCCCGAGAAGGACACCAGGCGATGAACGCTGCCCTCACCTCGACCATGCCGCGATGTACGACCGGTCACGACGACGCGATCACCGCGTGGGCGCTTGCCGCCCGCGGCGGTGACCCACTGGCCGTTGAGCGATTCGTGCGCGCACTGCACCGCGACGTACGCCGGTACGTCGCCTACCTCAGCGCGGACCCACAAGCCGCCGACGATCTGACCCAGGACACCTTTCTCAGGGCGCTGGGCAGCCTGCACCGCTTCGAAGGCCGCTCGTCGGCCCGCACCTGGCTGCTCTCCATAGCCCGCCGCGCGGTGATCGACAGCCTCCGCTACACCGCCGCGCGCCCCCGGCTCGCGGACACGGACGACTGGCAGGCGGCCGCCGAGCGTGCCCAGTCCCGGAATTTGCCGGGCTTCGACGACGGCATCGCTCTGGCCGAACTCCTGGCGACCCTCCCGGACGAGCGACGGGAGGCGTTCGTCCTCACGCAGCTGCTGGGACTGCCGTACGCCGAGGCAGCCCTGGTCAGCGGCTGTCCGGTGGGCACCGTCCGCTCCCGGGTGGCGCGGGCGCGCAGCTCCCTGATCGGACTGCTGCACGACGCCGAGCGCCCCACCTGGCAGCCGCCCGCCTGAGGCGGTGTCACCCTGCCGCGTCGAGCCATGCCCGCTGGTCCGCGGTCAGCTCCAGGTCCACCGCGGCCAGGCTCTCGTCCAGCTGCGCCACCGAGGAGGCGCCGACCAGCGGGATCACGGGGATCTCGCCGCCGATCAGCCAGGCGAGGACCACCTGATTGACGGTCGCGCCGGTCTCCTTGGCGACCTTACGCAGCGCGGCCAGCCGGACGGGCGTGCCCGCGTGGTCGAAGCCGGAGTCCTGGGGCTTGTCCTCGCGTACGTAACCGCGCGCCAGCAGCGGTGAGTAGGCGACGAGGGCGAGCTCCGGCTCGGCCCGCAGACAGCTGAACAGGTCTCCGGCGGCCACGCCCACCTCGCCGTCCGGGGAGCGCAGGGTCGGCCGGTCGGTGCGGCGGCGCAGATAGCTGTGGTGGTACTGCAGGACTTCGTAGCCGGGCAGTCCGGCCGCCGCGGCCAGGGTGCGGGCCCGTTCCACGCGCCAGGCCAAGCGCGCTCTATGTCAAGAGCCCCACGACGGCGAGGGCACGGCGCTTCCTCTACGCCCGGCAGGTCCATCGGGCAATCGACTGCGCCTTGTACCCGCACGGTCACGCAAGCGTCGGTAATTCACCCGAATGGACGCGTCCGCGTGGTCGTCCGGGAGGCTCCCGCTCACGCTCGGAGTCATCCCGACCAAGGAGCTCTCATGGCACAGCAGGCATCGACCTCGTCCGGCACCACCAGGTCCCCCGCGCCCGCTCCCGGCGAGGCATGGGCGGCCGGCGGCACCATGTTCGCCGGGGTCCTGCTCCTCGTGGACGGCATCCTCGGCATCCTCAACGGCATCGCGGGCATAGCCGCGGACGACGTCTACACGCGCATCGGCAGCTACGTCTTCGAGTGGGACCTGACCGCCTGGGGCTGGATCCACCTGATCATCGGCGTGATCGCGGCCGTCACCGGCGCGGGCATCCTCAGGAACGCGGGCTGGGCCCGCGCAGTGGGTGTGGCGCTGGCAGGCCTCATCGTCATCATCAACTTCATCTGGCTGCCGTACCTGCCGCTCTGGGGGCTCATCGGCATCGCGATCGGCGTCTTCGTGATCTGGGCGCTGTGCGCGGACTGGTCCGCGAGTTCCTCGCGTGTGGAGTAGGCACGGACCCCTGTCGGCGGGCCCCCGCCGGCAGGGGAAGGCCCGGACCGCGATGCGGTCCGGGCCTTCCCCTATGAGCGTCAGGTTTGAGCGTCAGGCGAGCCGGCCGCCGCCGTCGACGTGCAGAACGGTGCCGGTGACGAAGGGATTGGCGATCGCGTACAGCACGGCCTGGACCAGATCGTCGGGGGTGCCGACCCGCCGCGCCGGATTGCGCTCCGCGATGCCCCGCAGAAACGCCTCCTTGCGCTCGCCGAGGCCGTCCCAGGCCCCCGAGTCGACGATGCCGGGCGATACGGCATTGACGCGGACCGGCGCGAGCTCCACCGCGAGTGCCTCGACCAGGAAGGACAGTGCGCCGTTGGTCGTGGCCATCACCACCCGCTCCGGGGCGGGCCGCCAGGCGGCAACGCCGGAGAAGAAGGTGAAGGAGCCGCCCTCGTTCACCTGCCCCGCCAGATGCTTGGCGAGCAGCAGTGGACCGATCACCTTGGCCGCGAACGCGCGCTGCACTGCGGCGAGTTCAAGTGTGGCGACCGGACCGTTGGCGGGCATCGCCGCCGTGGAGACCAGATGGTCGAAGGCCCCCGCCTGCGCGGCGAGGGCGGCGATCGAGTCCTCGTCTGCCAGATCAACCGGCTGTATCCGCGCCGGCCCGGCAAGAGCGACCGCCGTCGCCTCCAGCTTCCCCGCATCGGGCCCGGCCAGGACCAGCTCGGCCCCCGCCGCCGATGCGGCCGCGGCGAGCTGCCTCCCGACGTGCGAGCCGGCGCCGACGACGATCAGCCGCCGCCCGTCGAGGGTGTCCTTGGCAGTCGCGATGGTGGTCATGGCGCGTCCTTCAGCTGCGGTGCGGCCGGGCCCGGCTGGTGCCGTGGTTCAGTCGTCGGTGTCCTTGAGCAACTCGTCGGCTGTGCGGATCATGGTGTCCCGGACCTCGTCTCCGTCGAGGTAGCCGCCGACCATCGCGCCGTCGCGCAGGAGCAGGAGAGACGCCGCGGCCGGTACGGGGTCCGGGTGCCCGGCTGCACGCAGCAGGTCGGCGACCGCCCCGCGGAACCATGTGCGGTGCCCGGTGATCAGGAGCCTGACCGGGTGGGCCGGGTCGGGGTACTCGGCTGCGGCGTTGATGAAGGGGCAGCCGCGGAATCCGGCACCGCACACCTCATCGGCCAGCCACTCGACCACGGCGGCAAATGCCTCGCGGGGGTCCGGGATCTCCGCGGTCGTGTGCGCGACCTGGGACCGGATCTCCGCGTCCCGCAGGCGGAGGTACTCGATGACCAGGTCTTCCTTGGAGGGGAAGTGCCGGTAGAACGTCGCTTTGGTCACCCCGGCGGCGGCGATGAGGCGGTCGACGCCCACGGAGTGAATGCCCTCCGCGTAGAACATGTCCGCCGCGGCTGTGACGAGGCGAGTACGCGCGGATGACCTGGAAGCGGGGGCGGGCGGGGTGGACTGAGCGGACATGCTTCCCACGCTAACAGACCGGTCTGTCTCCTTTGGCCTTGACAGCGGGCGGGCAGGGGGTTCACTCTGAGGAGGACAGAACGTTCTGTCTACCTGGATTGCAGTCGAGAGGAACAGGACTCATGGGCAGCTTCACCACCACCGACGGCACCGACATCCACTACAAGGACTGGGGCAGCGGACAGCCCGTCATCTTCAGCCACGGCTGGCCGCTGAACGCCGACGCCTGGGACCACCAGCTGCGCCTCGTCGCCGAGAACGGCTTTCGCGCCATCGCCCACGACCGGCGTGGACACGGCCGCTCCGCGCAGCCGTGGCAGGGCAACGACATGGACACCTACGCCGACGACCTCGCCCAGCTGATCGAACACCTCGGCCTCGAAGGCGTCATCCTCGTCGGCCACTCCACCGGCGGCGGCGAGGTCGCCCGCTACATCGGCCGGCACGGCACCGGCCGCGTCGCCAAGGCCGTACTCCTCGGCGCCGTACCGCCGCAGATGCTGAAGACCGACAGCAACCCGGAAGGCCTGCCCATCGAGGTCTTCGACGGCATCCGGGAAGGTGTACATGTCGACCGGTCGGAGTTCTACCGGACGCTGAGCGAGGCCTTCTTCGGTGCCAACCGGCCCGGTTCCACCGTCTCGCAAGGCACCCGGGACGCGTTCTGGCTGATGAGCATGCAGGCCGGGCTGAAGGCCGCGTACGACTGCATCAAGCAGTTCTCGGAGACCGACTTCACCGAGGACCTGAAGCGCATCGACGTCCCCACCCTCATCGCGCACGGCGACGACGACCAGATCGTCCCCATCGCCAACTCCGCGCACAAGGCGGCCCGGCTGGTCGAGGACGCGACCCTCAAGGTCTACCCGGGCGCTCCGCACGGCCTGACCGGCGACTACGAGCAGGCATTCACCAACGACCTGATCGACTTCATCAAGAAGTAAGCCGGACGGGCGCTGCTACGCCGGGGTGATACCGGTGTCGGTGAGTATCTGTTCCGCCGACGTGCAGTTGTCGTCCTGGACAGCCATGGTCATCGCGGCACGGGCGGCGGAGGCGTCGGCGTGTGGCGGGATCACCAGGAAGGAGAAGTGGTCCTGAGGCCCGCGAGTGATGATCATGGTGTGGTCGTCGACGGCTGACCAGTCGATACGGACTGTGCGGTCGTCGATGACCATGTGGCCGGGAGCGTGGTCCCAGGCGCTTGCGTCCAGGCCGACGCGTGCGATGGGTCCCAGTCGGGTGGTCAGGGCGACGATCAGGCCGGGCAGTTGGGTTTCGATGGCGCGGGAGCGTGGCCACCACACGCCGTCGAAAAGCCCCACTCGGCTGGAGGTTGTCTCCATCCTCAGTACGGCCGCGCCGGGAGTCATCGGCTGATCGCTTGTGTCCGCGAGGAGCAGGAGAGGAGCCGGGGTGCCGGAAGTCGGAGTGCCGGAAGTCGGAGTGCTGGAATCGGCAGTCATGGGTTGCCGCCCTCTGAGGGCCTTTCGGCAAGGGCCGACTGCGCATGCTGGCTCACTTCCGGGCGCGACGTCGTGGCCACAGCCGCCCGAAGCCGCCGACACCATCGGCGATGCGTTCGCTGTGCTGGGCGTTGAGCATGTGGATCGCGAGCGCGCCCAGAGCGATCATCGCCGTGATCACGAGGATGGTGACGAAGGTGCCCATGATCCTCACTTGCCTTCCTTCGGAACCGGTATCTGTGCAGTGACTGCCTGGGCAGCGGTGAATGCCTGGGCGGGTGATCGTGAGATCCGGCGGCCTGCTCCATGGCCGCCTTCGGAGTCCCAGGCCCGCTCCCGGGTCGAGTCCCAGTCGGCCTCGGCCGCGATCCGGAAGAACTCTGCCTCCTGGACCAGGCCGCTCGCGGTCAGGACGCGCAACGGGTCGGCGGCGGCGGTCATGAGTCGGGCGGCTGTGTCGGGGCTGGTCTCCGGTGGGATCACGAGCAGGTCCCAGCGGCCGGCGGTGTAGGAGAGCAGCAGCAGTTTGTGGGGGTCCTGCTCGGCCTTGAACCAGCCAACGTGCACCAGATGCCCGGCGACGGGCACCTTGCGCGGGATGACCGGCCAGAAGGTGGGGTTCACCGTGACGCGGGTGATCCGCCCCCACAACGGGTCCAGTACGGCTGTGAGCGCGGGAAGTTCAGCGGTCAGGTCGCGGGAGCGGGGCCACCACGCACCGTCGATCAGCGTCGGAGCGGTGCCGGCCGGCGCCAGCGTGAGTCGCAGCGGCAACGAAGAAGAGGCCCGCTCTTCGACCGCGGGCTTATCGAAAATGGTCGCGGTCATGACGCGGACCCCGCTCCGGGCCGGTCGGGACCGGCCCGGTGTTGTGAATCGCCGGGAACGACACGAACGTGAAGGCTCGTATGCGAAATGTTCTCGGTAACTTCAGGGTACTCCTGGCCAACCCCGCCGGACAGATACCGAGCAACGGGTTGAAGGCCTTGCGGGGAGCCCCGTCAGCGGATGGGACGCCGCCCCGCGCGCCGGGACCACTGCACCGCAATGAACGCCACATCGGCCACCAGGAGCACGATGCCGATGATCAGCAGATAGCCCAGGCCCTCTGCTGCCACACCGATGATTCCCAGTACGACGGCCACCAGGACGAGAAGCAGGAAGAGCACCATCACCCGAACACCTCCTCTGTGCTGAGCTGAACTGAGCTGTGCTGAGCTGTGCCGGTTGTACTGAGCGCGGGCGGTCAGCGCCGCGCGAGTTGCCGTTCGCCGTTCGCGCCCTGCCGGTAGGGAATGCCGTAGTGCTGGAAGATCGACTCCTCCTGCTCGGCGGGCAGTACGTCGTCCGTGCCGATCGAAGGGGCCTTCCTCACCAGTCCCTTGGCGTAGGCGACCCTGACGTAGCCGGGCCCGAGGATTGCCTTGTCGAGGGGTACGAAGACCAGGCGCTGGCGGCCGAGCAGCCCTGTCCGGACGGTGGCCATGGCCGGTTCGTCGGTGGTGGTGTCCACGTAGATCGCTTCGAGCACGCCGATCTTGTGCCCCTTCTGGTCGACGACATCGTGACTGCGCCACTCGCGGATGTCGGCTGCCTGGATCATGCACTCTCCTTCCTGAGCGTGCACCGGTCGGATGTCCCTCCGAGCTTGCCCCGAAGGCGAGTACGGCGTCTGCCGTGGTGTCGGCCCGAACAACGGCCCCGGCGTATACACGCCGGGGCCGCCCTTCCGGGCGGTTGCACGTGAGAGTGCACCAACCCAGAGTCAAGCCTACTGCCCCTAGCGCATCATTTCCGTATTTGTCCTGCCGCAGCCGTTCAATCGAGAATGGCGAGATGATCGGCGTCGCCGCCGCGCCACTCGATGAGGAGGATGGTCGCGTCGTCGGTGGTGATGCCGCCTCGTTCCAGTTTCAGCGCGTGGGACAGCGCGCGCACCACCGTCCGCACCGGACCGCGGTCACGGACGACGCGGTTGGTGAACTCGATGAGCTGTTCCTCACCGAACTGTTCCCCGCCGACTTGGTGCTCCTCGACCAGGCCGTCGGTGAAGCACAGCACCCGGTCCCCGAGTTCCAGCATCCGCTCGCTGACTAGCGGCTGCTCACCACCGAAGCCGACCGGCAACGTGGTCGGGCTCTCCAGCCGGTCCACCACGGCGCCGTCGCGGATCAGCAGTGGTGCCGGGTGGCCGGCGTTGACCCATTGCAGATTGCCCGTGGCGATGTTCAGGCACATCATCTGCGCGGTGACGAAGTGGTCCGGCCCGAACTGCTCGTTGATGGCTCTGTCCATGAACTCGTACACCTGGGCCAGATCGGTGTTGGCGCGTCGGGTGTGGCGATAGGCGCCGATGGCCACGGTCGCCATGGTCGCGGCGCCCAGAGCGTGACCCATCGCGTCGATCATGGCCACGTGCAGGATGTCGCCGTTGAGGGCGTAGTCGAAGCTGTCGCCGGCCACGTCGTAGGCGGGTTCCAGAATTCCGGCCACCTCGACCTGCGGGACGGTCATCGACAGCGGGGGCAGCAGCGACCACTGGATCTCGGCGGCCACGTTCATCGGGGCGCGGCGGCGGGCCTGGAAGAACTCGTCGGTGTAGGCGTCCTTGGTGACGATCATGTCGGCGACCAGGCCGGCGAGTCTGCGCAGCAGCCGCCGGTCGTTGTCGTTGACGCTGTCCAGGGTGACGACCATCACCCCGATCTGGGCACTGCCGTCCAGCAGCAGCAGATACATCCGCACACTCCCGGCGCCGGAAGCCTGCCGAAATTCCTGCTTTTGCGACAGCGCACCGTCGGGCGTTTTCCGCGTGGCACAGTTATTTCCTCTTTGCTGTCCACCGGGAGTGGGTCCGGCATGTGCCCCAGGGGGCCTCACGGCTAAATGCCGTTTTCGGTTCACCTGTACATCGATAAGCAGAAGATGCGGACATCTCGTGCCATCTCGCCTCACTGGGTATCCGTCGGACCGTAAATGCAGATATACCCGGCCGGGGGCATGTGAGGGCTTTTCCGTGAGTGTTGACCGGTAGAGTCCATGCAATGTGTTCGTCACCAACTGGCGTTCGAAACTGCACTTCAGAGGCATGTTGTGGTGGCGAAGTGTGCACCCGGAAAAGACCGGCCAGCAAGTTGCAGGGCGGTCCGTCGGCGTGATTGCATCTGCGGGGTGCGGGAGTCTAATTATTGGTGCCCGGTTTCGGGTGCCAGGCGACCGTTCACCCGGCCTTTGCTTTGCCGTAAATCCGGCCGGCGCCACTCCAGGAACCCCAGAGCATTGAAAGGAAGGGAAAGTCATGCGTAACGACTTCACCCCCCAGGTCGAGACCGTCGAGATTTCCGACAGCGAGCTGGACAACATTTCCGGTGGTATCGCCAGCGCCGGTGCCGATGTCGCCGGCCGCGGCGCCGCCGTGAGCGTCGGCGACGTCGTCGGGACTGTCCAGTCCCTCGCGCCCGCCCTGCCCGTTTCGCAGCTCTCCAGCCTCGTCACGGTGCAGACCGCCGGCATCTGACAGCGACTTTTGCGACAAGGCGTTATGGCCAGGAGTATCACTCGGCCCACCGGTGCATCTGAATACCAGTAGGGTTGGCCAGGACCCCGGAACCTCCAGTTCTGGGGTCCATGCATTTTCCCGAGGGCTTTTATGCGCGGATGCGAGGGGGAAGGCGCGACGGGTATTGCAGTGCCGGCGTACATCGTCGGGCACGCGCGTCACCCGAACGTCCGCGGGCCCACGGCGGCGAGCAGCTCCAGGGCCTGGTTGTCGGGTGTGCCCGGCGCGGCGGTGTTGACGACCAGGCGCAGCGTCGAGCCTGCGGCCTCCAGCACATCGCAGTCGAGCGTCAGCCGCCCGACCTCTGGATGCTCAACCGTCTTGAGCTGCGAGGTGCTCGCGGCGACGTCAGTGCGCGCCCACAGTTTCCTCATCGCCAACCCAGACCTGGTCACCCGGTTCGCCCTGGGCCGCGATCTGGCGGCCGGCGACCCTGCCACGTACTACTCCGGCGCCGCCGACGGCTACGTCGACCACCCCGTGAGCAATTGGCGGGCCAACGCCCAGTAGCGCACAGCGCGGTTCGGGCCCGCTCGGCTGCCGGCGCCCTGCCCCGACGGGCCGCTGTTGCATCAGCGGACAGCTCTGAACCACAGGACGCAGAAGACCCCGGCCGGTTACCCGGTCGGGGTCTTCAAGCGCCCGGTGAGGCAATGGCGGAGGATACGAGACGGCCCGCCCCGCGGCTCGCGTCCCCCGACCCTGCCGTGCGACTCGTCTCGCCTTCATCGGGGACGACCCCGCGCCCACACGCCTCACCTGGGCGGACAGGACGAGCTGCCGCTGCCTCGTCTCAACTCGTCCACGGCGCTTTCCCGTCCGGGAGTGTGGGTGTGTCAGGCCGGCCAACTGCCGGTCGAACGCACCGAGACGGGAGACCTGTCATGCCCCGACGACCACTGAGCCGTCGCGAGCGACTGACCCTGATGGGAATCATCCTGGGCAGCCTCGTTTCCGCCATCGCGGGAGCGGCCACCAGCGAGGCCCTGAGGATGCTGCTGCCGTGAGCAAGCGAACTCGAAGCGCCTTGGCACATGCCCTGACGCGCACCCCTCCGCTCCCGTACAGCAACGAAGGCGCGGACGACGAATGCCCTGCGTCCTTGCCAATCCGTCACCTTGTGTGTGGCGTCGGTTCCGATACGCAAGGATGCTTCGATGACCGGTCACAGGAGTAGTCCGCGGCAGGGCAGCCAGCGGTGCATCCCGCAGCCCCGGGCCGTGACCCCGGCGGCGCTGCGTGACTTGAAGGACTACGTGTACCGGCTCTATGTGGAAGCCGGGACACCGCCCGTGCAGCACATAGCGAGTGAGATCGAGAACGACGACACGTTCCGCGGCAGCCCTTCGAAGGCCACGGTCCACCGGATCATCGCCTCAGAGGAACTGTTGGCGGGACAGGAGGATGTCGTCTCCGTTGCCGTGCTGCTGGCACGCGAAGCGGGCAAGGACGCAAGCGAGGTGGGGACCCGGGTCAAGAACATGTGGGTCGCCGCCCGGCTCGCACAGCCTCTGGGGACCCCCGTGAAGGACCTCGATCCGTTCGCCCTGGAGGTACACCGGGCCATCAGCGTGCCCGGTCAGGAGTCGCTGCCCATGCTGCCCCGCTACGTCGAGCGGGATCACGATTTCGCGCTGAGCGAGGTCGTGGACCGGGCGGCAGGTGGCGAGAGCCTCCTTGTCACGCTGGTCGGGGAGTCCTCGACGGGGAAGACCAGGGCCTGCTGGGAGGCGTTACGCCGACTCCCTGAAGGATGGCGTGTGTGGCACCCCTACGATCCGACGCGCCCCGATTCCGCGCTTGTTCACATCGCGGAAGCCGGCCCACGAACCGTGATCTGGCTCAATGAAGCCCAGCACTACCTCCTCGCCCCGGACGCGAAGGCCGCCGAACGCATCACCGCAGGACTGCGCACGGCTCTCGGCGACCGACGGCGTGGCCCTCTACTGGTCCTCGCCACCATCTGGCCGCGATTCTGGGACCCTCTGACGGTCCCCTCCGCCACGGGGTTCGACGACCGGTTCGAACAGCAGCGCAAACTCCTCACAGGGGTTGGCCGGTACATCCTGGTGCCCAAGGCGTTCACCGACAGCGACATGCGCCAGGCACGTCGGGAGGCGGCCGGCGACCCACGACTGGCCAGTGCCCTGACCGGCGCCACCGACGGGGAGATCACACAGTTCCTCGCCGGCGTCCCGAGGCTCATGACCCGCTATCGATGCGCGCCCCCCGGCGCGGCAGCGCTGATCCATGCGGCCATGGACTACCGACGACTCGGACATGGCCCCGCGATGCCCCATGCGCTCCTCGCCGAGGCTGCCGAGGGCTACCTCACGGACCACGAACTCGGCTGCCTCGGAGACGACTGGTTGGATGCGGCTCTGGCGTACTGCGCCACGCCGTGCCATGGGGTTCCGGGGCCGCTGACAAAGATTCCGCGCAGGAGCAACGACGTCGGCGGGACGGCGTACCGGCTCGCCGACTATCTGGAACAGCAGGGCCGCGTGGAGCGCCGGCTGCTGTGCCCGCCGGCCTCCTTCTGGGAGGCAGCCGCCCGTCACTGCCACGGCAACGAGGAACGCGCCACGCTGGCGCAGGCGGCGGAGGCCCGGGGTCGGCTGCGTGCTGCCGTGGGTCTCTACGAGGTGGCTCTCGAGGACGGGAACACCGACGTGCAGCCCGACCTGGCCCGGCTCCGCGAAGGCGCGGGAGACATCGCCAAGGCAAAGGAGCTCTACGAGGCCGCCTTGAAGGCCGATCGCCAGGCGCGATGGGAGCTCGTCCGGCTGCGGGAGATCACAGGGGAGGTGGGGGAAGCCGAGGAATTGGCCAACGCGGCCGCCAACCAGGGCGACACCACCCCCCTGACGCGGCTGGCTCGGCTGCGGCAGGAGTCCGGCGACGAGGAGAGTGCGGAGCGCCTGATGCGCGCCGCCGCTGCCATAGGGGAGATCAGGACGTTCGCTGAGCTGGCTCGGTCCAGGGAAGGTGCGGGAAACCAAGAAGGAGCGGAGGAACTTGCCTTCACGGCTCTGACCCGAGCGGGCAGCACATACGCCCTGTCGGAACTGGTGCGCATGCGGGAGAAGTCCGGCGACGGCGAGGGTGCCGAGCGCCTGGTACAGGCCGCCGTCGCGCGGGGCAAGGTCCGCCCGGCGGTCAGGCTGGCCCGGATGAGGCAGCGGGCCGGCGACAGCGAGAGTGCGGAACGCCTTCTGGACCTCGCTGCCGGCTCAGGCAGCAGGTTCGCCCTGACCGAGCGGGCTCGCCTGCGGAGGAGGGCGGGAGACAGCAACGGGGCGGAATCACTCCTTCGTTCGGCTGTGCACCAGGGCAGCACGATTGCCCTGACCGAGCTGGCTCGCCTGCGGGAGAAGGCGGGCGACGCGGAGGGAGCGCTGCGTCTGTACCGTGCCGCGGCCGACAAGGGCAGCACCGATGCGCTGGCCGCCCTGGCTCTGCTGCGGGAGGAGGCCGGGGCCAGCGAGGAGGCTGAACGCATGGCCTGCAGCGCCGCTGATGCGGGCAGTACCTTCGCCCTGCTCGAGTTGGTGTGGCTGCGGGAGAAGACTCGTGACCGCCACGGTGCCGAGCGCTTGGCGGACACCGCTCAGCGTGCGGGCAACACAGGAGCGCTCGTACTGCTCGCCCGGTTGCGTGAAGAGGCCGGGGACAAGAAGGGCGCCGAACATCTCGTGCTCCGTGCGGCTCTTGCCGGCCACAGCCTCGCGCTCAATGAGTTCGTTCTTCGGAGAGAGGCGAGCGGCGACAGTGAAGGGGCCGAACGCCTGGCCTCGGCAGGAGGCAGTCAGGTGCTGGCCCAACTGGCCCAACTACGGGAGGTGGCCGGAAGGACTCAGGACGCGGAGTGTCTGTACCGTCTCGCGGCCGACAAGGGGGAGACCCGGGTGCTGGGCGAGCTGGCCCGTCTGAAGGAAGAGGCGGAGGACCACGAGGCGGCGGACGAGTTCGCCCGGAGGGCGGCGCACGCCGGTCACGTGGAGGCGTTCTCCGATCTCGCCCAACTTCGCGCCGGAAGAGGGAAGTTCCAGGACGCCGACCGTCTTTACCGTGCCGCTGCTGATGCGGGATACGGCGAAGCGCTGACCCGGCTGGCGGAGCTGCGCAAGCGGTGGGACCCCGATTGGGAGAACCTGCTGCGATACGGCCTCACCGCCGACGGCGACACGTCAAAGCCCTGGTGATCGACGTCAACGGCGGCCCAGCCGGGGCCGCGAACCCACGCGCCCTGGCATAGCCAGTTCGGCCCGTAGCGCGTCTTCCAGTGCTGAAAGACCATCCTCCACGCCCTGGAGCGGCCATTCGTCCGTCGTTGTACTGCCCTCGAAGATCACGGGCTGGACCCGAAGCAGGGCACTGTGCAGCGTGACGAAGGCCCCGACCGCGGAGGGTCGGGGCCTTCGTCGTATTGCCCGGTGAGAGCAATGGCGGAGGATACGAGATTCGAACTCGTGAGGGTTGCCCCCAACACGCTTTCCAAATGTTCGTCTGGGGGTACAGGGGTGTGCGGGAGCGTTCTGACCTGCGGTGCGGCTGTGGCGGGTGGGGCTCCTGAACGGAGCTGTACGGAGGTGAATGCAACCAGAACTGCAACCATCGCCCGCCTATTTGCCGCTCTCCGTACCACTGGAGAGCCTGGCCGGTCACTGCCGAGATGCAGGCGAAGTCGTGGTCGCGGTGCAGGAGGGTGAGCCCTTGCAGCTCGGCCGTCGCGGCGACGACGAGATCCACCGCACCCGCACTGCGATGCTTTCCCTGTTTGGTGAGAGCTTCCTGGACCTGCCAGGCGCGGTCGTAGGCGCGGTCGTCGACGGGAACCCAACCGAAGATCAGCCGCATGTCCTCGATGCCGCGCGCACTGTCGGCGGCCGACCGGGCGCTGTAGAAGAACTCAAGCTCGGTGATCGGGCAGGTGGCGATGAGCCCGGCGGCTGCCGCCTGGTCCCAGCCGTACTGCTCCGCGTCCTCGCGCATGAACCGAGCGAGCGCGCTGGTGTCGATCAGGAACTGGGCCGCGTTCACCGGCGGTAGTTCCCCTTGTTCTCGAACAGCTCCAGATCGAATGCGCCGTCCCCGGCCGAGGCCCGCAGCCGGGCGAGAGCCAGGGCGCGACGCCGACTCTCCAGCACCTCGCGAAGAGCGGTGTTGACTGTCTCCTTCTTGGTGCTCGTCCCGAGGGCTTTCGCCACGTCCGCGACCAGGTCGTCGTCCAGGTCGATAACCGTCCGACTCACGAGTGCCTCCCTGATATCAAATGTGGGGTTAAGTACATCTCGCGTGCGTGCCCCGCGAGGTGGCACACCCGGTCATCCGGGCACCCGGCCTGGCCGCCGAGTCCTACGCGGGCATCACGCCGTGGATGCGGGAGAGAGTGAAGACGCGTTCCGCTTCGCGCAGGTGGCACCAGGCGTCGAGGTAGGGCGGGTCGAGTTCCAGGTCGCTGAGGGTGCGTACGGTCCGGTTGCCCGAGGTGGCGATGTACTCGACCGTGATGGCCGCACCGGTGTCGATGGCATGGGCGACCTGGCGGACGTCGCTGTACGACAGGTGCTTCGCGTATCCGGCGATGATCTCCTCGGTGTCCGTCGCGAAAGGCACCCCGCTCCCGAACGGGTCGGGTTCCGGCGCCGTCGGCGGGGCCTTGAGCAGCCGGTCGGCCAGGACGTCCATCCCGGCGTCGGTGGGCATGTCCGAGGCGCGGGTTGCGGTGGTCCGGGGGCCGCGCCGCCCGACGTTCCTTCGCGGGGGCGGGACGGCAGCGGCGGCCCTGTGCGGCAGGCGCTTTTCGATGCGTACCGTTCCCCCGGCGGTCTCGGCGACCGGGGCGTAGCCCGCAGCACGGAGCGCGGCGAGAGCCGTCGCGGGTGGGCTGCCGCTGACCAGGACCGTCGGGGCGAGCTGCCGCAAGGCGAGCTTGGACAGTGCGCGGTGGGCGGCGAGTTCGGCCAGGAGCGCGGGTTCGTCGCCGTGGATGACACAGGCCGCGGGGGCGATGCGCACCCGCCCGTGACCTCGTGCGGTGTCGGCGATGAGATAGGTCAGCGGCTGTGGCAGGGCTGTGGCGGAGCCGGCTGCCAGGTCCGCTGTGATGTCGTCCGGGGTGCGGCCGGCGTCCAGGGCCCGGCGGATACTGCCGGCACTGAAGCGCCATACCGACGCCGTGCCACTGGTCTCTCGGCCGGCCATCGAATCCAGCAGCGCTGCGAGTCGCGCGGACGGGGTGCCGGTGACGACGGCGGTGAGGTCGGCGCCGATCCGGGCCGTCGTGGTCGCGGGGGGCAGCAGCCGCCGGGCCGTGATGTCGAGCTCTTCGTCGGCGTGGGCCGCCAGGTGGGCACCGAGCGGGGACAGCGCACCCCGTGCCAGCACGCCCAGCAGTTCGCCTTCGCGGATCACGGTGCTGAACGGTGCCGTGTCCTGGGGCGAGGCGTCGTCGGCGAGCGGACGGTGCCAGGCCACGAGTGGCCCCAGCTCCGACGCGACCTTCACACCCTGTCCTGCCGGGAGCCCCGCTGCCGCGGTGAGCAGCCCGTGGCGGGCCTGCAGACAGCCGCCGCAGTCAGGCGCACCGGCGAGCGCGGGAAGCGCCTTGTTGTCTTCGTCGCGCGCCCGGGTGGGGGTGAGCGGCAGGTCCCGCCATGCCCGGAGCAGTACGGCGAGTTGTTCTGCGGGCTCCTGCTCGGCCCAGGCGTCGTACGCCTCGGTGGGAGGTACGCGATCGCCGTCGCGGGCCAGCAGTCCGGCGGCGTACGCGGTCTCCAGGGCGATGCGTACGACGGCGTCGTCCGCTTGGGCGGCCTTGCCGAGCCGGGCCAGTTCACGCGCGCCGATCCCGCCCGACTTCAGCCGGGTCGGTGGAGCGGTCGCGCACGCCGAAAGGACGGAGGCGGCATGGGCCGCGAACGCGGTGGCGGCCACCGCGGCCTCCCGCTCCACCTCCGAGGAGGTGATGGGCACCAACTGTGTGACGGGCGGCAGAGGTTCGAACGGAGCGTGCCAATCGGGGCCCCGCAGAGCCAAGGCCACCTCGACCGGCATCCGGACGGGCCCGTACCGGTGACGGTCCTGGAGCAGAAGCCCGCGGTCGAGTGCCCATCGGGCGTCTGGTTGGAGGTCGCGGCCAGGAGCCCCGAACGCGACGAACAGTGACTGACGCGGCGTGGACCTGGCGCTCTGTTCAAGCAACTTCCGTGTGGCCGCCGGTGCTTGAGCCACCAACGCGGCGACCCGTTCCGCGTCACTGTGATGCTCCACCAGTGCCGCGAGTCGCTGCTGCTTG
The DNA here is from genome assembly GCF_030817355.1 of Streptomyces sp. V1I1. Classification (NCBI taxonomy): domain Bacteria; kingdom Bacillati; phylum Actinomycetota; class Actinomycetes; order Kitasatosporales; family Streptomycetaceae; genus Streptomyces; species Streptomyces sp. V1I1. Next base: position 4,278,540 of record NZ_JAUSZH010000001.1, read on the forward strand.
GTGCCGGGTGGCTTGATACCCAGGACCGCCAGCATGCCGCGCAGTTCCTCCGAGGTGGTGCCGGCCAGCAGCTCTTCCAGCGGGGCGTCAAGTCCCAGGGGCGTGCTCCACGCCTGCCGCAAGGGCGTAGGCATGCGGAGTGCCTCGTTGCCGTCGTGCCACACGAGCGCCCGATCCGACAGCGCCTCCAGGGTCGCGTCCAGCGCGTGTACCGCCGCAGGGGATGTCGAGCCGAGCAACTCCGCGAGGCTGTCCCGGGTCGCTCGTGCTCCCAGGGCTGCCAGCGCCTCGGCGGCCTGCAAGCACGGCAGCGTGAGTTGCGGCAGGACGAGTGCCACGGACCCCGGACGTTGGAGACGGTCCGCCAGTTCCCCCACCGAGCGTGGTTCCGGAGAGGAGGCTGCGTCCTTCCGCATGGCGAGTACGCGTGCCAGGCGGGAACCGTCGAGTTCGCTCAGCCAAGTCGCAAGCGTCGATCGGGACTTCATGAGGGTGCACCTCGACAGACAGGGAACGTCACAGGCGGCCGAAGCCGCTTCGGCGCCAAGGTCAAGGATGGCGCAGTTCCATGATCCGCGGATGCCGTACGAAGACAGAGTTTGGGGCACCTCCCCGCCGCGGGCCCAGCCCGACGAGACGAGCCGACGGCAGTAGAAGATCCGGCTACCCGCTCGCCGAAATATCCTTAATAGGGGGATATGAATGCAACCAAAACTGCAACCAGCGCACGGCGAAGAGCCGAGCCGCGATTGCGGCTCGGCTCTTCGTTTCGCCTGTTCAGGCGGCTGCGGAGGATACGAGATTCGAACTCGTGAGGGGTTGCCCCCAACACGCTTTCCAAATGTTCGTCCGGAGGTTCGGCAGTGATCAGGAACGTTCTGACCTGCGACGGAGCGGGGTTACGGGCGGGTGGTGGACGGTGCTGGACGGGGGCGAATGAGACCAGAATTGAGACCAGGGCGTCGGGTCATACCTTCTTGACCACGATTGAGTCCGGGACCAGCCTCTCCAGGTCGTCCACGTCCGAGGTGAAGACGGTGACCTGCCCCTTCTGCTGTCGCGCGATGACGGCGAGCACTGCGTCGATCGCGTACTTGTGGCCGTGCAGCTTGGCGTCGGCGAGGAGCCGACGGGCCTGACGGGCCTCGTCCTTCCCGATATCGGCGACTTTGAGCCGGGAGAGCACCCAGTCCCAGCGTTGTTCGGTGGTCCTGCCGTCATACGCCTCGACCAGCGTCATCGGGGAGGTCACGACCTCCGCCTCGCCCCGGGCCGCGAGGTCGAGCCAGGCGATCATCTTCCGATCGCCGCGCACGGCCAAGGACAGGGCTTCGCAGTCGAGTACGAAGATGCGTAGAGGCGGCTGCCTGTGCTCGGCGGCCTGCTTCTTCACGCGGCCTCTCCGGCGTTGTGCTTTCCGGCGGCGCGGCGGCGCTCGTGCTCGGCGTCGAGGTCCGCCAGTTCCTCGAACGCTGCCGCGCGTTCGTCCTCGGTGACCGGACCGTGTTCCTCCTGCAGCCAGTCCACCAGCTCCCGCAGCCGGTCCCGATCGCGCTTGAAGCGCAGCGCCTCGGCGACATACGCCGACAGGCCCCGCTCTGCTGCCTCCGCGCGGATCTCGTCAAGGAGATCCTCGGGGATCGTCACCGTCACCTTCTTTGTCGCCATACAAGTGACCATACTCCGGGTATTGGTGTCCTTACCAGATTGCCGTGCTCGGACAGGCAAGGCAGCTCGGGGCGCAGGACGCTTCGGTATTGCGGGCTCGTTCCGGTCCGGGCGCGCGAGCTCTGGGAGCAGCCCAAGGACAACTGAGACGGAAACTGAGACGGACAACGCCGAAGGGCCCCACCGCGAACGGTGGGGCCCTTCAACGTATTGCCCGGTGAGAGCAATGGCGGAGGATACGAGATTCGAACTCGTGAGGGGTTGCCCCCAACACGCTTTCCAAGCGTGCGCCCTAGGCCACTAGGCGAATCCTCCGCGGCAAACAATACAAGACGTTGAGGAGTGCTAGCGAACTCGTTCCCACCCCCTGCCATCAGGTACCCTGTGCGGAGCCCCTCACGTGGCGCTATCTGACTGAACTCCCCCAGGGCCGGAAGGCAGCAAGGGTAGGTCGGCTCTGGCGGGTGCGTGGGGGGCGCTTGCGTTTGCGGACGGCGGTGGCGCCGGCGGATGCTGCCGGGCCCGGTCGGACACCGGCCCGGCCCCCGCCCGGCAGCGGCAGACATCGGCGGGCGGCGTCGCTTGTCAGTAGGCCCCGATAACCTCGTAGGCGTGTCGTCCCTTGCGCTGTACCGCCGCTATCGCCCCGAGTCGTTCGCCGAGGTCATCGGGCAGGAGCATGTCACTGACCCGCTGCAGCAGGCCCTGCGGAACAACCGGGTCAATCACGCGTACCTGTTCAGCGGGCCGCGCGGCTGTGGCAAGACGACCAGTGCGCGCATCCTCGCCCGCTGTCTGAACTGCGAGCAGGGGCCCACGCCGACGCCGTGCGGCGAGTGCCAGTCCTGCCGCGACCTCGCGAGGAACGGGCCGGGGTCGATCGACGTCATCGAGATCGACGCCGCTTCGCACGGTGGTGTGGACGATGCGCGTGATCTTCGGGAGAAGGCCTTCTTCGGGCCGGCGAGCAGCCGGTACAAGATCTACATCATCGACGAGGCCCACATGGTCACCCCGCAGGGCTTCAACGCTCTGCTGAAGGTGGTCGAGGAGCCGCCGGAGCACCTCAAGTTCATCTTCGCGACGACCGAGCCGGAGAAGGTCATCGGCACGATCCGGTCGCGTACGCACCACTATCCGTTCCGGCTGGTGCCCCCGGGGACGCTGCGCGAGTACCTGGGCGAGGTGTGCGGCAAGGAGAACATCCCGGTCGCGGACGGCGTGCTGCCGCTCGTCGTCCGGGCGGGCGCGGGGTCCGTGCGTGACTCCATGTCCGTCATGGACCAGCTGCTGTCGGGCGCGACCGAGGAGGGTGTGACGTACGCCATGGCCACCGCCCTCCTCGGGTACACGGACGGGTCGTTGCTCGACTCGGTCGTGGACGCCTTCGCGGCGGGCGACGGGGCCGCGGCCTTCGAGGTCGTGGACCGGGTGATCGAGGGGGGCAACGACCCGCGGCGCTTTGTCGCCGACCTGCTGGAGCGGCTGCGGGACCTGGTGATCCTGGCCGCCGTGCCGGACGCGGCGGGCAAGGGGCTCATCGACGCCCCGGCCGACGTGGTCGAGCGGATGCAGGCGCAGGCGTCTGTCCTCGGGGCTGCCGAGCTGAGCCGGGCCGCGGATCTGGTCAATACCGGGCTGACGGAAATGCGTGGCGCCACCTCGCCGCGGCTGCAGCTGGAGCTGATCTGCGCGCGGGTACTGCTGCCCGCCGCCTTCGACGACGAGCGGTCGGTGCAGGCGAGGCTGGACCGCCTGGAGCGGGGAGCGACGTTCTCGACCGGGGGTCCGGGGCCCGCGATGGGGTACGTCCCCGGGCCGGAGGCCGAGGCCCACGCGCCCGTACCCCACGCACCGTCCGTACCAACCGCACCGTCCGCGCCGCAGGGCGGCGGTCCGGCCGTCGCACGTACGTCCGCCCAGGCACCCGCGCCCGCCTCCACGCCCACGCCTACGCCGGCTCCCGAGCCCGTCGCTCCCCCGGCAGAGCAGCCGCCCGCCGGACAGCGCCCCGGAGCCTGGCCCGCCGCGGCCGCAACCGGTTCCGAGGCCGGGCGGCGTCCCGGCGGCTGGCCCACGGCGTCGAGCCCTGGTCAGGGCGGCGGCCGCCCCTCCGCGCCCCAGCCCGCTCAACCCGCCCCGACGGCCCCAGCCCCAGCACCGGCACCCGCCCCCACCCCCGCCGCGCCCAGTGCCGGCCTGGCCCAGGGCGCCGTACAGGTACGGAACATGTGGCCGGACATCCTGGAGGCCGTGAAGAACCGCCGCCGCTTCACCTGGATCCTGCTCAGTCAGAATGCGCAGGTCGCAGGCTTCGACGGCACCACCCTCCAGCTCGGCTTCATCAATGCCGGCGCCCGCGACAACTTCACTAGCAGCGGCAGCGAGGAAGTGCTGAAGCAGGCGCTCGCCGAGCAGTTCAACGTGCAGTGGAAGGTCGAGGCGATCATCGATCCCTCAGGCGGCGTGGGCGGCCCCGGCGGCGGCACGCAGCCCCCGTCCGGCGGCGGTGGCTACGGCTCTGGCGGTGGAGGCGGCTACGGCGGCCGGCCCTCGTCGGCCCCGGCCCCGCAGGCCCCCGCACCAGCGCCCCGCCCCGCCCCGGCAGCCCCCCAGGCACCTCAAAGCTCACAGTCCTCCCCGGCGTCCCTGTCCGCTCCGGCCCCACAGGCCTCCGCCCCCGAGCCCTCGCGCGCGGCCCCCGCGCGCACCTCGCACACTCCGCACACCCCGCCCCCGGTCGCCCCCGAGGACGACGTGCCGGAAGAGGACGACCCCGACCTCGTCGACTCCGCGCTCTCCGGCCACGACCTGATCGTGCGCGAGCTCGGCGCCACGGTCGTGGAGGAATATACGAACGAGTAGGGGAGGCCGCCTCGGAGGCCTGTACAGGTCAGCCACTCCCGGGCGGTTAGGCTGGCTGCCGTGAAGGTCCTCGTCATCGGCGGCGGCGCCCGCGAACACGCCCTGTGCCGCTCTCTCTCCCTCGACCCCGACGTCACCGCTCTGCACTGCGCGCCCGGAAACGCCGGCATCGGCGAGGTCGCCCAGCTGCACCCGGTCGACGCGCTGGACGGCGCGGCCGTGGCGCGGCTCGCCACCGAGCTGGCGGCTGAGCTCGTCGTCGTCGGCCCCGAGGCGCCGCTCGTCGCCGGCGTCGCCGACGCCGTACGGGCCGCGGGCATCCCCTGCTTCGGCCCCTCCCGCGAGGCGGCCGAACTGGAGGGCTCCAAGGCCTTCGCCAAGGACGTGATGGCGGCGGCCGGAGTGCCCACCGCCCGCAGCTATGTCTGTACGACGCCCGAGGAGATCGACGAGGCCCTCGACGCCTTCGGCGCTCCGTACGTCGTCAAGGACGACGGCCTCGCCGCCGGCAAGGGCGTCGTCGTCACCGACGACCTCGCCGCCGCCCGCGAGCACGCGCTGGCCTGCGAACGCGTGGTCATCGAGGAGTTCCTCGACGGCCCCGAGGTCTCCCTCTTCGCCATCACCGACGGCCAGACCGTCCTCCCTCTCACGCCCGCCCAGGACTTCAAGCGCGCACTCGACGGCGACGCGGGCCCCAACACCGGCGGCATGGGCGCGTACTCCCCCCTCCCGTGGGCCGACCCCAAGATGGTCGACGAGGTCATGGCGACCGTCCTCCAGCCCACCGTCGACGAACTGCACCGCCGCGGCACGCCCTTCTCCGGGCTGCTGTACGCGGGCCTCGCGATCACAAGTCGCGGCGTACGGGTCATCGAGTTCAACGCCCGTTTCGGCGACCCGGAGACCCAGGTGGTCCTGGCCCGTCTGCAGACCCCGCTCGCGAGCCTGCTGCTCCACGCCGCCCAGGGCACCCTCGACCTCGAGCCGCCGCTGCGGTGGCGTGATGACGCCGCCGTGACCGTGGTCATCGCCTCGCACAACTACCCGGACACCCCGCGCACCGGCGACCCGATCGAGGGCCTGGACGAGGTCGCGGCCAAGGATGCGCCCCATGCGTACGTTCTGCATGCCGGGACCAGGCGGGACGGCGACGCGATTTTGAGCGCCGGCGGCCGGGTACTTTCGGTCACCGCGACCGGAAAGGACCTGACTCAGGCTCGTGAGCGCGCGTACAAGGCCGTGGCCCGGATCCGGCTGGACGGTTCCCAGCACCGTACGGACATCGCACGCAAGGCCGCCGGGGAGTGAACCCCTAGCGCGCGAGAACCGTCATCACCTTTGACCAAAGCCATTCCATCGAGTGACGGCTGGGCCATCCGGATGACGCCTGTCGGAGCCCCAACTAGGGTGCGGCGCAGGCGTTCCGGCACTTGGCCCACCGGCATTGCGATGTCAGTGACGGGTGCCACAGTGGGGGAGTGAGCAACACCGTCGCAGGGCAGAGGGGGTGAGGTCCGGCCGTGTCCGGTACCGGTATCGGTGAGTCGATGGGCGCGCAGGCAGCGCGCTCCCGAGCTCTCGCCGTGCTGCGCATCCGCAGCACGGCGGTGGCCGTGGCGCTGCTGCCCGCGGCCGTGGCCGTCGTGCTCCTCGTCGGCGGCGCCACGGGGCGTATGGGCGGCCAGAGTTGGGCCGACGCGCGCTTGGCCGTGACGGTCTTCGCGGTGGTCGTGCTGCTGCTCGCCGCGACGGTCGCGGCCGTGATCGTACGAGCGAGCCCGGCGCTCAGCCCGACCGTCGAGCTCTCGGAGCGGGCGGCCCCCGATCTGTACCGGCTGGTGCGGGATCTGGCCGAGCGCCTCGAGGTGCCCGCGCCGTCCGCGCTGGCGCTCACCCCGGACTGCGACAGCTGGCTCGAGGACCGTTCCCACCCGGCCCATGCGATACGAAGCGGGCGCCGGCGTCGCACTGCCGAGGCGCCCGTGCTGGTGATCGGCTCGCCGTTCCTGTGGTGGATGCGGGTCGCCGAGCTGCGGGCGGTGCTGGCGCCGGTCGTCGCCGGGACCTCTCCCTCCGCGCACCCCGACATAGCCGCGGCCCGCCGTTTCGTACGGGGTCTGGACGCGGCGGTCGCCGTCGCCGCCGACCCCGGTCTGGGGCGGATAGGCAAGGTGGCGCTCGGCTTCGTCGGCGGGATAACCCGACTGCTGCTGCGCAGCTGCCAGGTGCAGGCAGCCGAGATGGAGCGGGGTGTCGCGGCCGCCGCGTCCGAGCGTGCACAGGCTGTGGATTACGGCCTGCGGATCGTCGCCCAGGAGCAGGTAGGCCTCGCCTACGCAGGCTGGGACCGGCTGCTGACCCGGGTCGCGCTGCCCGCCTGGCGGATGGGCCGCTGGCCGTCCCGGCTCGACGCGGGCGTCGTCTCCGCGCTGACCGAGCTCTCCCGCCGCGACCGCCTGGCTGAGGGCTTCGCCTCCCGGCTGGGCGAGCGGCCCGCCTGTGACCTGCTGGAAGAGCCCGGCGCGGTCGACGAGGCCGCGTCCCTGCTGGCCGCGCGACTCTTCCACGGCGGCCCGGCCGAGGCGGGCCCCGACTGGGCCCCGGTGGACTGGCAGCAGTACCCGGAAGAGGTCGTCGACCGGAAGTGGCGTACGGAAGCGGCCCGTCTCCACCGGGTGCTCGACGACTTGGGCGTGCCGCCGTCGGCCGGCCCGAACGGCCCGACGCTCGCCCGGGTGATGGACCATCTGTCCGGCCGGGGCGCCGAGACCGCCCACAAAGGCGAGGCCGCCGAGACCGCCCACAAAGGCGAGGCCGCCACCGCCGACACCGCAGCCACCGCCGACACCGCCGGTATCGCCGACACCGCCGAGGCCGGCGACACCCTGGCGGCCGGGATCAGCGCGGAGGTCGCGCGCGAGGAGGCCGTCCGCGAGGAGGCGGCGGCGGCTCCGCCGGTGCCCAAGAGCCCGGGCGACGCCCTGAACGGCTGGGGCGCGGACCCGCTTCCCCTCTTTCCCTTGCAGCCGCCCCGTACCGGCCGCGAGCTGCTCGCCGACCATGTCACCGCGATGGTCTGCTGCGCCGCCGTCGACACGGCGGGCGCGGTCCCCGGCCTCGACTGGCTCGACGGCCCGGCCCTGCTGATCAACGGCGAACGCCGCGCGGATCTGGCCGCCCGGGTCCTGAGCCTGACCGAGGACGGCGACGCGGCCCCGCTCCGCACCTGGCTCTCAGCCCTCGGTGTCCGCCCGGAAAAGCCGGTCCGCCTGGTCTGACCCGCCACCCGCGGCGGGCCCAGGGCCACCCCGTCCCCGGAACCCTGCGCTCCGTTCACGCCAATTCGCGACGAACGGTGACGGAGTGAGTGCGTTATGTGATGTGCTGGAGACCGGCGCTGAACAGTCGGCGCATCACAGTTGTCCCAGGGCATCGAGGGAGGGCGCAGCATGGGGGCAGACCAGATCCGGCGATGGGAATCGGGCGCCCTCGCCCACGCCGTCACAGACCCTTTCGGTCAGGGCCCCCTGCCCTGGCTCCGCGGCAGCGAGCACTACTTCGACGACACCGGCCAGGTCGTCCCCTGGTACGTCGACCCCACCCTGGCCGGCGGCCGCTCCGGCGGGCCGCGTACCGCCGATGACGTACGCCGTCAGATCAAGGGCTTCACGTCCACCGGCGCCGTCGCCCCCGGCGAGGCGATCGACTTCCACATCACGGTGGACCCGCCCCAGCAGTTCTCGGTCGACATCTACCGCATCGGCCACTACGCGGGCGACGGCGCCGCCAAGATCACTACCAGCCCCCGCCTCTCCGGCATCGTCCAGCCGGCCCCGCTCACTGCCCAGCGCACGGTCTCCTGCCACCACTGGTGGCTCTCCTGGCGGCTGCAGATTCCTTCCTACTGGTCCATCGGCGCCTACGTCGCCGTGCTCACCACCGCCGACGGCTACCGCTCCCACATCCCCTTCACCGTCCGCGACGACCACCCCGCCGACCTCCTGCTGCTCCTCCCGGACATCACCTGGCAGGCGTACAACCTCTACCCGGAGGACGGCCACACCGGCGCCAGCCTCTACCACGCCTGGGACGAGACGGGCCGCCTGCTCGGCGAGGAGGACGCCGCGATGACGGTGTCCTTCGACCGCCCGTACGCCGGCGCGGGCCTGCCTCTCCACGTCGGCCACGCCTACGACTTCATCCGCTGGGCCGAGCGGTACGGCTACGACCTCGCCTACGCCGACACCCGCGACCTCCACGCCGGCCGCGTCGACCCCACCCGCTACCGCGGACTGGTCTTCCCCGGCCACGACGAGTACTGGTCGGCCCCCATGCGCCGCACCGCCGAACTCGCCCGCGACCACGGCACCTCGCTCGTCTTCCTCTCCGCCAACACCATGTACTGGCAGGTCGAGCTCGGCCCGTCCCCCTCCGGCGTCGAGGACCGCCTGCTCACCTGCCGCAAGCGCCGCAGCCCGGGAAAGTCCGCCCTGTGGCGCGAGATCGACCGGGCCGAGCAGCAGCTGCTCGGCATCCAGTACGCGGGGAGGGTCCCCGAGCCGCACCCTCTTGTCGTACGGAACGCGGACCACTGGCTCTGGGAGGCGACGGGCGCAGTCGAGGGCGACGAACTCCCCGGCCTGGTCGCGGGCGAGGCCGACCGTTACTTCCCGCGCACCGCGCTCCCCGAGCACCGGGGACGGATCCTGCTGGCCCACTCCCCCTACCAGGACAGCGAAGGCGCCGTGCGCCACCAGGAGACATCGCTGTACCGCGCACCCTCCGGCGCCCTGGTCTTCGCGTCCGGCACGTTCGCCTGGTCCCCGGCGCTGGACCGACCCGGCCATGTCGAGACCCGCGTCCAGCGGGCGACGGCCAACCTCCTCGACCGCATCTGCAAACGCGATTAGGACCGACAGGACCGAGCAGGACCCCCTGGCCGGGCCCGCCCTCCCCGCATACGGGAGAATCGAGGCGACTGGCCCGCCCGTCTCCCACCACCGCCCTACTTGTGCCCCTTCTGGGCGCCCCTTTTGTTCAACCACGGGGAGGAACCGTGTCCGGATTCGTCGAAAAGCCCGAGCCGCTTCAGGTGCCGGGCCTGGTACATCTGCACACCGGCAAGGTGCGCGACCTGTACCAGAACGAGGCGGGCGACCTCGTGATGGTCGCAAGCGACCGCATCTCCGCCTACGACTGGGTGCTGCCCACCGAGATCCTCGACAAGGGCCGGGTCCTCACCCAGCTGTCGCTGTGGTGGTTCGAGCGCCTCGAGGACCTCGTCCCCAACCATGTGATCTCCACCGAGCTGCCCGCCGGTGCCCCCGCCCACTGGGCGGGCCGCACCCTCGTCTGCAAGTCCCTGCGCATGGTCCCGGTCGAGTGCGTCGCCCGCGGCTACCTCACCGGCTCGGGCCTCGCCGAGTACAACGAGGACCCGTACCGTCTGCGGGATCGCGCTGCCCGAGGGCCTCTCCGACGGCGCCGAGCTCCCCGCCCCGATCTTCACGCCCGCCACCAAGGCGGCCGTCGGCGACCACGACGAGAACGTCAGTTACGAGGAAGTGGTCCGCCAGGTCGGCGCCGAGACCGCCGCCCAGCTGCGCCAGACCACCCTCGCCGTCTACAGCCGGGCCCGCGACATCGCCCGCGACCGCGGCATCATCCTGGCCGACACCAAGTTCGAGTTCGGCTTCGAGGGCGACGAGCTCGTCATCGCCGACGAGGTGCTGACCCCGGACTCCTCTCGTTTCTGGCCCGCCGCGACCTGGGAGCCCGGCCGCGCCCAGCCCTCGTACGACAAGCAGTACGTCCGCGACTGGCTGACCTCGCCCGCCTCCGGCTGGGACCGCAGGAGCGAACAGCCGCCGCCGGCCCTCCCGCAGGAGATCGTCGACGCGACCCGCGCCAAGTACATCGAGGCGTACGAGCTGCTTGCCGGCACGAGCTGGTCGTAGCCACGAAGGCTGGTCGTAGACACGAAGAAGGCCCCGGTCGTGGTGACCGGGGCCTTCAATCTGAGCGGACGACCAGGTTCGAACTGGCGACCTCAACCTTGGCAAGGTTGCGCTCTACCAACTGAGCTACGTCCGCATGCGCCGTGCGCGGAGACCACTATACCCAACCTCGCTCGCGTGCGAGACGCACCGCCGCGTGCCGATTTTCGGCCCCCAGTTTGGAGGCGGCGGAAGAGAGGTAGTTCCGCACGGTCCCCTGGGACAGCGAGGCACGCTCCGCGATCTCCGCGACCGGTGCCCCGTCCGCCGCCAGTTCCAGCACCTCCGCCTCGCGGGCGGTCAGCGGCGAGTCGCCCGCGGAGATCGCGTCCGCCGCCAACTCCGGGTCCACATAACGGTTTCCGGCGTGCACGGTACGGATGATCTCCGCCAGCCGCTGGGCGCTGACCGTCTTCGGGACAAAGCCCCGCACGCCCGCGGCCAGCGCTCTCTTCAGGTGCCCGGGCCGTCCGTGGCTGGTCACGATCATCGTCCTGCATTCGGGCAGTTCGGCACGGAGGGATGTGGCCACGCTCACACCGTCCGGGGCGGGCATCTGAAGATCGAGGACTGCGACATCGGGCCGGTTGGCCCGCGCCATGGCGAGGGCCTCGGTGCCCGAGGCCGCCTCGGCGACCACCACGAGATCGTCCTCGAGCGCGAGCAGCGCGGCCAGTGCGCCGCGGATCAGATGCTCGTCATCGGCGAGCAGTACCCGTACGGTCACACCGCCTCCTCCATGTCCTGTCCCGTCCGCTGTCCCAGTGGAACGCGGGCCGTCAGGCGGAACCGCCCGCCTCGCGCCGGTCCCGCCTCCAGCGTGCCGTCCACGGCGGACAGCCGCTCCCGCAGGCCCGCCAGGCCCGAGCCCGGGGTGCCGGCTGCCGCCTCGGCCGCCCCGTCGTTCTCGACGACCAGCACCACCGCGTCGTCCGCGGTGCGCAGCGATATCGTGCAGCACCGTGCGTCCCCGTGCCGCAGCACGTTCGTCGTGGCCTCACGGACCACCCAGCCCAGCGCCGACTGGACGCCCACGGGCAGCTCGGCGTCCCCGGACCGGACGGTGCAGCTGATCCCGGCCGCCGCCAAGACGCCCCACGCACCCTCCAGTTCCACGCTCAGGTCCGCCTCCCGGTAGCCGCGCACCACGTCCCGTACCTCTCGCTGCGACTCCTGGGCGATGCGCTGGACCTCGGCCATCTGGTCGACCGCCTCAGGCCTCCCGCGCCGCGCCAGCTGCACCGCCAGCTCGCTCTTCAGCGCGATGACGGCGAGGTTACGGCCCATCACGTCGTGCAGATCGCGGCCGAAGCGCAGTCGCTCCTCCGCGACCGCCAGCCGCGCCTGTACGTCACGCGCCTCTCGCAGCTCCCACATCACCGCCAGCACCCACATGGACCAGCGGGCCGTGAAGGCCATCCACCCGTTCACGAAGCCGGTGGTCACGACGGCGAACACCACCTCATCGGCCGTGCGCCCGGTCAGCGAAACCATCCCGCACACCACGGCCAGCACCGCGAGCTGGATCACGGCCGTGGTCCGGTTGCTCATGAGCAGGCTGTGGACGGCCAGGAAGGGCGCCAGCGCCGCCGCCAGCATCGTCGGCAGCAGCCCGGTCAGATCGACCGTCGCCCCCAGCGCCACCACGGCGGCCGTCGTCCCGGCCGTCACCGCTGCCGCCCTTGAGACCAGCCTCCGGGGCACCTGCCCCTGCCCCAGATAGGCGTCCATCGCGTGCCGGGCGAGCCGTCCGCAGAGCACCCCCTCCGCGATGGCCAGCACCGAGGCGGTCCCGACCAGGACCAGCTGCCAGTCCTCGTGGAGGGGCTGGCCCAGCAGCAGCAGCGTCAGCCCGAGGACGCCCACCCACACGATCAGATGGACCGTGCCGCGCGTGTAGAGGTCCACCTTGGCAAGCCCGCTGCGACCGCTCCAGCCCTTCACCCGCACAGGGACCCCCTCAGTCAGCGGCGCGGCTCCCATCGGAACCACCGCTGAACAGCAAACACCGAGATCGCGGTCCAGGCCAGCGTCGTCAGGGCGGCACCCAGCAGGTCCTTGGCGTCGGCCCCGCCCAGCCATCCGGCCCGTACGAGCGTCATCACCCCGGTCAGGGGCAGCAGTTCGCAGATCGACGCGAGCTTCTCCGGCATCACCTCCAGGGGTAGGAAGAGACCGGAGCCCGCCATCGAGATCACGAACATCGGCATGGTGGTGATCTGTACGCTCTCCACGGTCTGGGTCACCGCGGACGTCACTGCCGCCAGTGCGGTCAGCAGCACTATCCCCAACACCACGCCCAGCACGAGCAGTTCGGGCCGCTCCGGCGCCCCCAGGTGCAGGAGCGCGACCCCCGCCACCACCAGCAGGACGCACTGCGCGAGGGCGAGACCGGCGGCGGGCAGTGCCGTCCCGACGAGGATCTCGCGGTCCGGCACCTCCCCTGTACGCAGCCGCTTGAGCACCAGCTCCTCGCGCCGGGCCACATAGGCCGAAACGAGGTTGAGATGGACGACAAGGATCAGCACCATGCCGATCCCGCCGGTCATCGCCGCCTCGGCGGCGCTCATCCCGGCCTGGTCGGGATCGATCTGGTCCAGCGACGACTTCGTCCCCACCACCATCGCCCCGGGCATCAGCAGCGCCACGCAGAGTGCGGTCCGGTTGCGCAGGAGAAGAGTCAGTTCGGCCCGCCCGAGAGCGGTCAGCCGTCCGGCCGTCGCAGTCATGTCACACACCCGCCGTCTGAGTCTGCGCGATATCGAGGAAGGCCTCTTCGAGCGAGGCAGTGCGGGCATCCAGCCCTTCGAGCCGTACGTCCGACTCCCGCGCCCACCGCAGCAGTTCTTCGAGCGCCTGCTGCAACCGGTGCGTACGGATCTCGATCCGCCGGCCGGCCGCCGCGGCCCGCAGCGAGAGTGGCAGCCGCCCTGCCGCCACCCCCTCGGGCAGTACGAAACGGATGCGGGCAGGCCGGGCGGCCGTCACCTCGGCCGGGCTCCCCGTGGTCACGATCCGCCCCCGGTGCATGATCGCCAGCCGGTCGGCCAGCGCCTCGGCCTCCTCCAGATAGTGCGTGGTCAGCAGCACGGTGGTGCCGTCCTCCCGCAGCCTCCGCACCAGTTCCCAGGTGTCGCGTCGCCCTTCGGCGTCAAGACCGGTCGTCGGCTCGTCGAGGAAGAGCACCTCGGGCCGCCCGAGCAGCGCCAGCGCCAGATCCAGCCGCCGCCGCTCACCGCCCGACAGCTGCTTGACCCGTACGCCGGAGCGCTCCGCGAGCCCCACCAGCTTCAGCGCCTCCCCGGTGGGGCGGGCCCCGCTGGTGCACCCCGCCCACATCCGGGTGGTCTCGGCGACCGTCAGGTCGGAGGGGAAGCCGCCCTCCTGGAGCATCACGCCGATCCGGGGCCGGACGGCGGCGCGCTCGCGGAAGGGATCGTGGCCGAGTACCCGCACCCGCCCGTCGTCGGGGGCGGCGAGGCCCTCCAGCAGCTCGACCGTGGAGGTCTTGCCCGCGCCATTGGTTCCGAGCAGGGCGAAGATCTCGCCGCGCGCCACGGAGAAGGAGATCCCGGTCACTGCTTCGAAGCCACCGGCGTAGGTCCGCCGCAGCCCTTCCGCCTCGATCACGTACTCGTCGCTGGTCATGACTCAAGGCTTCAGCCGACGAGGAGCGACGGGCAGTGCGCGCTGTCACCGGCCCCGATGACAAATGTCATCAGGGTTCGCACCCGTCCAGCGCATACGACGAAGGCCCCGGTCGAATCGACCAGGGCCTTCTTCTCTGAGCGGACGACGAGATTCGAACTCGCGACCCTCACCTTGGCAAGGTGATGCTCTACCAACTGAGCCACGTCCGCATTGCTGCCGCTCAGCTCTCACTGGGCGGTGCGTCCACCACTCTACCTGATCCACATCAGTGGCCGCTAAAGCGATGCAGAGCGGGTGACAGGAATTGCACACTGCGCCTTCCCCCTGGAAGGGGGATGTTCTACTACTGAACTACACCCGCACGCTGCGTGAGACGGGGCCTTGCGGCCTCGCCCTTCGGCGTGCTCCAGACTCTAGCCGACCGCCAGGGGTGCAGCGCAACTCCGATCCGCTCGGGCCCTCAACTGGCTTGGCGGAAGGCCTCGTAGACCCTCTTGGGGATTCGGCCGCGGGCAGGCACGTCCATCTTGTTCGACTGCGCCCAGGCCCGAACGGCCGCCGGGGCGGGCTCGAGCAAGGTGTGCCGGTAGGTGATGCGGGACTTGTCACGCTTCCCGGCGTTTGTCTGCTTCCGGCCGGCCGCCATGTACGGGGCCAGGGCCTTGCGCAGTTTCTTTGCATTGGAGGGATTGAGGTCGATCTCGTACGACTTCCCGTCCACGGCGAACGCGACCGTTTCCGCCGCTTCTCCGCCGTCGATGTCGTCGGAGAGCGTGACCACTACTCGCTGAGCCACGGATATCGGTCCTTTCCTGCGGTATCACCGGTTTGACATGCTGCTGCGACATGCGGCGATACCGACTTTGCGGATGCTGAGGGGCAATGCTGCTTTCCTCTGTATTCCTTTGTACAGCGACAGGCGGCGCATTGTGAAGCCCAGCCAATTACATGCGCGTGTCCGGGGCAATGGGTGGCGGGATATTTTCCCTGGATTTTCGTTGCGCGTTCTCCCGATATCTACCCGCGTAGATTTTTCGGGCGGGTACGCTGAGGGAACCGCCCTCGCAACACACCACCGGGAGTGCCCGTGGCACGCGTCGTAGTCGACGTCATGCTCAAGCCCGAGATCCTCGACCCCCAGGGACAGGCAGTACAGCGTGCACTGCCCCGTCTCGGATTCGACGGAATCGCGGACGTACGTCAGGGAAAGCGCTTCGAGCTGGAGGTGGAGGGGCCGGTCGACGACGCCGCCCTCGCCCGCATCCATGAGATGGCCGAAACGTTCCTCGCCAACACCGTCATCGAGGACTTCGTCGTGAAGGTGGAGTCGTGACCTCTCGTATCGGAGTCGTCACATTCCCCGGCACGCTCGACGACCGGGACAGCCTGCGCGCCGTACGTCTCGCGGGCGCCGAACCGGTCTCGCTCTGGCATCGCGACAAGGACCTCAAGCAGGTCGACGCCGTGGTTCTCGCCGGAGGTTTCTCCTACGGCGACTATCTGCGGGCCGGAGCCATCTCCCGGTTCTCGCCGGTGATGGAAACGATCATCGACCAGGCGAAGGCCGGTATGCCGGTTCTCGGGATCTGCAACGGCTTCCAGATCCTCACCGAGTCGCATCTGCTGCCGGGCGCCATGCTCCAGAACAACCACCTGCACTTCATCTGCCGTGAGCAGAAGCTGCGGGTGGAGACGAGCGAGACGGCCTGGACCGCGGACTACACCGCCGGCCAGGAGATCTCGGTCCCGCTCAAGAACATGGACGGGCGGTACGTCGCCGACGAGCGCACGCTCGACGAGCTGGAGGCCGAGGGCCGGGTCGCCTTCCGCTATCTGGACTTCAACCCGAACGGTTCGCTGCGCGACATCGCCGGCATCACCAACGCCGCGGGCAATGTCGTCGGCCTGATGCCGCACCCGGAGCACGCCGTCGAGCCCCTGATCGGCACGGGCCGCACCGACGGCCTCGGTTTCTTCACCTCGATCCTCAAGAAGCTGGTCTCCCTGTGAGCGACGCACGCGTGGCCGCCGGGCTGCAGACGAAGAAGCATGCCGCACCTCTGCGCCGCGCGGGCGGAGATGGGGGCACCACCCAGGCGTCAGCTCTGGGGGAGAACGAAAGGGCCGCAGCATGAGCCTGGATACGGTCAAGCACGCGACCGAGACCCCGGACGTCGAGCAGCCCTGGGCCGAACTCGGTCTCAAGCAGGACGAGTACGAGCGCATCCACGAGATCCTCGGCCGCCGTCCCACCGGTGCCGAGCTCGCCATGTACTCCGTGATGTGGTCCGAGCACTGCTCGTACAAGAGCAGCAAGGTCCACCTCAGGCAGTTCGGCGAGAAGGTCCCGGAGAACGACGCGATGCTCGTCGGCATCGGCGAGAACGCCGGCGTCGTGGACGTCGGCCAGGGGTACGCGGTCACCTTCAAGGTCGAGTCGCACAACCACCCGTCGTACATCGAGCCCTACCAGGGCGCGGCCACCGGCGTCGGCGGCATCGTCCGCGACATCCTCGCCATGGGCGCCCGCCCGGTCGCGGTCGTCGACCCGCTGCGCTTCGGCGCTGCCGACCACCCTGACACCAAGCGCGTCCTGCCGGGCGTCGTCGCGGGCGTCGGCGGCTACGGCAACTGCCTCGGCCTGCCGAACATCGGCGGCGAGGTCGTCTTCGACGCCTGCTACCAGGGCAACCCGCTGGTCAACGCGGGCTGCATCGGCGTGATGAAGCACGAGGACATCCACCTCGCGCAGGCCTCGGGCCCCGGCAACAAGGTCATCCTGTACGGCGCCCGCACGGGCGGCGACGGCATCGGCGGCGTCTCGGTCCTGGCGAGCGAGACGTTCGATTCGACGGGTCCCGCCAAGCGCCCCGCCGTCCAAGTCGGCGATCCCTTCCAGGAGAAGCTCCTCATCGAGTGCACGCTCGAGATCTTCAAGGAGAAGCTGGTCGCGGGCATCCAGGACCTCGGCGGCGCTGGCCTGTCCTGCGCGACGAGCGAGCTGGCGAGCGCCGGCTCCGGCGGTATGCGCGTCGAGCTCGACACCGTCCCGCTGCGTGACGCGAGCCTCTCGCCCGAGGAAATCCTCATGAGCGAGTCGCAGGAGCGCATGTGCGCGATCGTCGAGCCCGACAAGGTCGAGCGCTTCCTGGAGATCTGTGAGAAGTGGGACGTCATCGCCACCGTCATCGGTGAGGTGACCGAGGGCGAGCGTCTGGAGATCTTCTGGCACGGCGAGCAGATCGTCGACGTCCCGCCGCGGACCGTTGCCCACGAGGGCCCGGTGTACGAGCGTCCCTACGCCCGTCCCGAGTGGCAGGACGCGCTCCAGGCCGACGACGCGAACAAGCTTCCCCGGCCGGCGAGCTCCGACGAGCTGCGTGAGCAGGTCCTCGCCCTGGTCTCCTCGCCGAACCAGGCGTCGAAGTCCTGGATCACCGACCAGTACGACCGTTTCGTGCAGGGCAACACCGTGCTGGCCCAGCCCGAGGACGCGGGCATGATCCGGATCGACGAGGAGTCGAACCTGGGCGTGGCCATGGCGACCGACGGCAACGGCCGGTACGCGAAGCTCGACCCGTACACGGGCGCGCAGCTCGCGCTGGCGGAGGCGTACCGCAATGTCGCCGCATCCGGCGCCAAACCGCTCGCCATCTCGGACTGCCTGAACTTCGGCTCGCCCGAGGACCCGGCCGTCATGTGGCAGTTCGCGGAGGCCACGCGCGGTCTCGCGGACGGCTGCCTCCAGCTGGGAACCCCCGTCACGGGCGGCAATGTCTCGCTCTACAACCAGACCGGCGAGGTCGCCATCCACCCGACGCCGGTCGTGGCGGTCCTCGGTGTGATCGACGACGTCAACCGCCGCACGCCGATCGCCTTCAAGGAAGAGGGCCAGCTCCTCTACCTGCTGGGCGACACGCGTGAGGAGTTCGGCGGCTCGGCCTGGTCCCAGGTGATCCACGACCACCTCGGCGGACTGCCGCCGGCCGTGGACCTGGACCGCGAGAAGCTGCTCGGCGAGATCCTGATCTCCGCATCCCGCGACGGCATGATCGACGCGGCGCACGACCTGTCGGACGGCGGTCTGATCCAGGCGGTCGTCGAGTCGTGCCTGCGCGGCGGGACGGGCGCGCGGCTGATCGTGCCCGACGGGTTGGACGCGTTCACGTTCCTGTTCAGCGAGTCGGCGGGGCGCGCGGTCGTCTCGGTGCCGCGCAGCGAGGAGCTCCGCTTCAACGACATGTGCGGGGCGAGGGGGCTGCCGGTGACGCGGATCGGCGTCGTGGACGGCGAAGAGGTCGAGATCCAGGGCGAGTTCAGCATCCCGCTGAGCGAGCTGCGTACGGCGCACGAGGAGACCATTCCCGGTCTGCTGGTCTGACGTCTGCTGCTCCGGCCGTCTGCTGGATCGCGCGCTGCCGGCTGAGCCCCCACCCCTCTCGGGGTGGGGGCTCAGCCGTTTCCCTCTTGCGCGGGATTACGTAACTACGTAGATTTGGAATATGGATCTGGAGGAGCGCGTCGCCGAGCTGGAGCGCCGGTTCGCGGCGCTGGAGAGCGCGGGGCCGGCCGAGGCGCCGGAGCTGGGCGCCGGCGACTTCTGGGCACTGGACGGCCTCAAGCAGCAGCTCGCCGGGGCCGGTGCGCCGGACGGCGGTGTGCTGTTCACCGGGTCCGTACGACTGCCCACGCAGGAGCGGTACGAGTGGCAGTACGGCGCGCTCACGGACGGCCTGCTCGCCGCCGACTGGGAGCAGACCGCGGAGTCCTTCGCGGCGCTCGGCAATGCCGTACGGCTGCGGCTGCTGCGGGAGATCCTCGGCGGCCGGCGTACGGCTGCCGAACTGACCGAGCTCGAAGGCCTCGGCACGACAGGCCAGATCTACCACCATCTGCGCCAGCTGACCGGCGCGGGCTGGCTGCACACGCCGAGCCGTGGCCGCTACGAGGTGCCGGGCACCCGGGTGGTGCCACTGCTCGTGGTGCTGGCCGCAGCCCGCCCGCACTGACGTGATCGCCGAGGGGGAATCAGTATGTCCGTCCGTAAGCTGCTCATGATCGTCTATCGCTGCTGCATCGTGGCCTTCATCGCCCTGGTCGTCGTCGCGTCTCTCACCGATCTGCCGCTGGCATGGGTCTGGCTGCCAGCGGCACTGGCGATTGCCATCGCCCTCGGGATGAGCCGTAAGGCCCACGCGGAACAGGCGGGGCGGCCGCCCGCCGTCGAGGTGGACGCGCCGGTGGCGGGCCGCTGGTCGGCGCTGAACAGCCCTGCGGACAAGGTCCCGAGCCATGGCACGCACGGCTACGGACAGACGTACGCGATCGACATCGTGGCCGAACCCGAAGGGCTCCCGGAGGCGGAAGGGCTCCCGGAGGCGAAGGACGGCTCCCGTCCCGCCTTCCGTTGGCTGTGGCCCGTCGTCCGCCGCAGCCGCGACTTCCCGGCTTTCGGGGCCCCGCTGCTCGCGGTGGCCGACGCCACCGTCGTCCGCGCGACCGACGGCCAGCGCGACCATCTGAGCCGCAACTCCCTTCCGGCGCTGGTCTATCTGATGCTCATCGAGGCAGCCGTACGGGAGATGGGCGGCGCCACGCGCGTCACGGGCAACCGCATCGTGCTGGACCTCGGGGACGGTACGTACGCGATGTACGCGCACCTCCAGCGCGGCTCGCTCGCCGTCCGCGAAGGCGACCGGGTGCGGGCCGGACAGCAGCTCGCCCGCTGCGGGAACTCCGGCAACTCCACCGAGCCGCATGTCCACTTCCAGCTGATGGACGGGCCCGATCTGGACACGGCGCGGGGCATCCCGTTCCGGTGGCGGGGTATCGGAGTCCCGAGGAACGGCGAGCCGTTCACCGCCGGGGAGCCGGTGCTGCCGGCCTGACAACTTCGGCGGCCGGGCCGACACCGGCTCGTCGTACGGGGGAGTCCATGCCGGACCGCGGGAGCCGTCTGCGTAATACGGTCAACCGGCTGCTGTGCGCGGTGGCGGTGGCGGGGATCGGCGGGGCCTGCTGGGGTTTCTGGCTGGAGTACGACGAGAACAGGGACCGGGCGGCAAGCGAGAAGGCGATCGCGGAGGCCTGTGGGGACGTGGTCGATCCGGCCGCGGTCATGGACCTGGGCGGCGGGATCGACCGGGCCAAGGTGGGCAGTTCGTACAGCGACAGCTTCGACCTGCACCCCTCGGTCCCGGGCTCGTGCGAGATCTACCGGGTCGGTGAACCCGGCACCAGCTACGGATACTTCGCCCTGTCGTTCACTCCGCGGCCGAACGAGGAGTACGGCAACATCGTCGGGGCGCGGGAGGAGGAGCCCTTCGGCGACCGTTACGACGACGACCGGCCCGACGACCTCACGAGCACCGCGGACTACACACCCGACCAGCCGCTTGGCGACGGCCGCCTCGGCACGTTCGACGACGACACTGTCTCGGTCAACGCAGTCTGCTCGAAGCCGGCCTCGAAGGCCGGCTCGACCTCGGGGACCTCGGGGGCCTCTCTGACCTCTCTGACCATCGATGTGTCGGCGATGTACGACGACGTGCCGACCGGCGACCGGGCGCGCCTCGCGGACATCGCGGTACACGCGGCGCGCAGGGCCGCCGACAAGCTGGGCTGCGCGACGAAGGTGCCCGAAGCGCCCGATGCCACCCTGGCGGCACCCGGCCGCCGCCTCACCCCCGCCGCGCGGGCGGACGGCACCTGCGCCTGGTACCCACGGCTGCTGCGGACCTCCGCCCGCGGGCACCTCCCCGACCGGGCCCTTTCCACCCCCGCCGCCGGGCAGGCCTGGAGCGAGCGCTGCCTGCTGGCGCTCAGCCCGTCCGCCACTGCGCGGGCCGCGCGGGAAAGCGGCGAGGAGGCCGACGACGGGCTCCACGGTATCGACCCGTGGTGGGCCGCCCTGGACTCCTGGTTCGGGGACGAGGCGAAAGTCATGTACGCGGAGGCCGGCTACAAGTCCCAGCGCCACCTCGCACCCGGCACCGCCGGCGGCTATCCGCGGGCGAACGTCTGGTGGGCCTCGGCCGTCTGCCGGGGCGTACCGACCGTGCACACCCTGACCGTGGCCGACCACTACGAGAAGGCTGTCGGCAAGCAGTTGGGCGCGCTGCTGCGTGCGTACGCCGACGACGTCACCGAGCGCCGCGGCTGCACGGATGTGAAGTTCCCCAAGCCCGCGGACTTCGCCACGAAGTGACCACGGCCGCTGTCGTACCCAACCCTTAGTGTCGGTTCCATGCCACCGGCCAAGAAGCGCACCCGCAGTTACGACCACGCCACCATCCGCGCCGCCGTGCTCGCGCAGTTCGGGCAGGTAGGGCAGGCGGTAAACACCCTCACACCCGAGCAGTTCGCGCTGCCCACGCGCCTCGGGGACTGGACCGTGCGCGAACTGACCGCGCACATCGCCCTGGTCGCCGGCCTCGTAGCCCGCTACCTCACCCTGCCCGAGCCGGAGAAGGCGGACGTCGCCCTGCTGGACTGGCCGTTCGCGACGGTCACGGCCGCCGGGCAGGTCGACGAGGACACCAGGGCATTCGCGGCGGCCTCCGAGCCCGGCGAGCTGTTCGCGCGTACGACGGCCCGGCTCGAAGAGCTGCTGCCGACCGCTTCCGAGAACCGGCTGGTGCCGATGCGGTTCGGCGGGATGCGGCTCGGGGACTTCCTGGTCACCCGGACCGTCGAGCTGATCGTCCACACCGACGATCTGAACGCGGCGACCGGGCTGGACATCCCGTACGACCGCAATGCGCTCGCGGCCTGCACGCGCCTGCTCGCCGACGCCCTCGCGGTGAAGGCGCCCGGCGGATCGGTCGAGGTGCGGGTGCCGCCGTTCGCAGTCGTCCAGTGCGTCGAGGGGCCGCGGCACACCCGTGGCACCCCGCCCAATGTCGTCGAGACCGACCCGCTGACCTGGATCCGCCTCGCCACCGGGCGTACGGGATGGGCCGAGGCCGTCGACGCGGCGAAGGTCAGCGCGAGCGGCGAGCGCGCCGACCTTTCGGGGCTGCTCCCGATCCTGGGCTGACGGCGGCGTTCAGGCCGCGGCAACCGGGGGAACGGGGGGAACCAGAGCTCCGCCACCCCCGTCCCATCGGTATGCGTAACCAGTTGAGCATTCCTGTCACCGCCCTGGCCCTACTCGCCCTCGCCGCCTGCGGCACGGAATCGGGTTCCGGATCCGGTGCCGGCGGAGACGGAGACGGATCGGTCACGACCGATCTGCCCCTCACCGGCGTCCACTGGTCCGTCGACAGCGTGACCGTCGACGGCAAGAAGTCCGCGGCCCCGGACGGCGCGCACGTCGAGATCACCAGCAAGGGTCGCGCCCAGGGCAACTACGGCTGCAACCACTTCGGCGCGGACGTCAAGGTCGACGGTGACACGATCACCGTGGGCCCGGGCGAGATGACCGAGATGGGCTGCGCCAAGGACATCCAGGGCTTCGAGGACGCGCTGCGGGCGGCCTTCTCCGGCAAGCTCAAGGCGAAGATCGTCGACGAGAAGCTCACGCTGACCACCGAGAAGGGCGACTCCATCGCCCTCACCTCCGAGGCCCCGGCGCCGCTGGTCGGCACCAAGTGGACCGTGAACTCCCTCCTCTCCGGCGAGACCGCCTCCTCGCTGCCCCCCGGCACGGAGAAGAACGCGCATCTGACCTTCGGCAAGGACGGTTCCGTACGCGGCAGCCTCGGCTGCAACACCTTCACCAGCACCGCGAAGATCTCCGGCTCCACGATCACCTTCGACCGCCTGGCCACCACGCGGAAGGTGTGCACGGGCACGGCGATGACGCTGGAGAGCCATTTGCTCAAGGTCCTCGACGGCAAGGTGACGTACAAACTGCACCACCGCGGTCTGTCCCTCACCGCGGCGGACGGCAAGGGACTGGCCGCGACGGCGGCGCCGGCGAAGTAATCAGAGGGGGTAAGTGATCACACGGGGTAAGTGATCAGACGGGGTCAGCCCGCCTGATGGGCGCGTACCTGTCAACAATCGTCCCGCAGTGTGGACGCCCGTCCGGACGCCCCTCCGGGCGCTGACCCGCAGGCCCAGCCCCGATCGGGCCCCCACCGGCACCCTCACCCACACCCCCGCCGACCCCTCCCCCGCATCCCCAATTCGGACCAGTGGTCGATCTCGCCTACACTCGGTGCCGTGCCACGTGGTGACGGACGACTCAACCACGACCTGCTCCCCGGTGAGAAAGGCCCCCAGGACGCTTGCGGCGTCTTCGGTGTCTGGGCTCCGGGCGAAGAGGTCGCGAAGCTCACTTACTTTGGGCTGTACGCCCTCCAACATCGAGGCCAGGAATCCGCGGGAATCGCGGTGAGCAACGGCTCCCAGATCCTCGTATTCAAGGACATGGGCCTGGTTTCCCAGGTCTTCGACGAGACTTCTCTCGGCTCGCTCCAGGGCCACATCGCGGTCGGTCACGCCCGATACTCGACCACGGGCGCCTCCGTGTGGGAGAACGCACAGCCGACCTTCCGGGCCACCGCCCACGGCTCCATCGCGCTCGGCCACAACGGAAACCTGGTCAACACGGCCCAGCTCGCCGAGATGGTCGCCGCCCTCCCCAAGGAAAACGGCCGGGCCACCCAGGTCGCCGCCACCAACGACACCGATCTGGTCACCGCGCTCCTCGCGGGCCAGGTCGACGACGACGGCAAGCCGCTCACCATAGAGGCGGGCGCGGGCAAGGTGCTCCCGGACGTCAAGGGCGCGTTCTCGCTCGTCTTCATGGACGAGGGCACGCTGTACGCCGCCCGCGACCCGCAGGGCATCCGCCCCCTCGTCCTCGGCCGCCTCGAACGCGGCTGGGTCGTCGCGAGTGAGTCCGCCGCGCTCGACATCTGCGGCGCCAGCTTCGTCCGCGAGATCGAGCCGGGCGAGCTCATCGCCATCGACGAGAACGGCATCCGCACCTCCCGCTTCGCGGAAGCGAAGCCCAAGGGCTGTGTCTTCGAGTACGTCTACCTGGCTCGCCCCGACACCGACATCGCCGGCCGGAACGTCTATCTCTCCCGTGTGGAGATGGGCCGCAGGCTCGCCAAGGAAGCCCCGGTCGACGCGGATCTGGTGATAGCGACGCCGGAGTCCGGCACCCCCGCCGCCATCGGCTACGCCGAAGCCAGCGGAATCCCCTACGGCTCCGGTCTGGTGAAGAACGCCTACGTCGGCCGCACCTTCATCCAGCCCTCCCAGACCATCCGCCAGCTCGGCATCCGCCTCAAGCTGAACCCCCTCAAGGAAGTCATCCGGGGCAAGCGCCTGGTCGTCGTCGACGACTCGATCGTCCGCGGCAACACCCAGCGCGCCCTGGTCAAGATGCTCCGCGAGGCCGGCGCCGCCGAGGTCCACATCCGGATCTCGTCCCCGCCGGTGAAGTGGCCCTGCTTCTTCGGCATCGACTTCGCGACCCGCGCCGAGCTGATCGCCAACGGCATGACGATCGAGGAGATCGGCAACTCGCTGGGCGCCGACTCCCTCTCGTACATCTCTCTCGACGGCATGATCGAGGCGACCACCATCGCCAAGCCGGATCTCTGCCGCGCCTGCTTCGACGGCGAGTACCCGATGGATCTGCCCGATCCCGAGCTGCTCGGCAAGCAGCTTCTGGAGACCGAGCTGGCGGGCGGCGCCGATGCCGCCGACGCGCTCCGTCGCCCGTAACGCCCCCGTTTTACGACACGAAAGTTCTTGGCTATGTCTGCTGAGTCCACCGGTGCCAGCTACGCGTCCGCAGGTGTCGACATCGAGGCGGGTGACCGCGCCGTCGAGCTGATGAAGGAGTGGGTCAAGAAGACGCAGCGCCCCGAGGTCCTCGGCGGCCTCGGCGGCTTCGCCGGTCTCTTCGACGCCTCCGCCCTCAAGCGTTACGAGCGCCCGCTGCTCGCCTCGGCCACGGACGGCGTCGGCACGAAGGTCGACCTCGCCCGCCGGATGGGCGTGTACGACACGATCGGCCACGACCTCGTCGGCATGGTCGTCGACGACCTCGTCGTCTGCGGCGCCGAGCCGCTCTTCATGACCGACTACATCTGCGTCGGCAAGGTCCACCCCGAGCGCGTCGCCGCCATCGTCAAGGGCATCGCCGAGGGCTGTGTGCTGGCCGGCTGCGCGCTGGTCGGCGGCGAGACCGCCGAGCACCCCGGGCTCCTCGGTGAGGACGACTTCGACGTCGCCGGCGCCGGTACGGGCGTGGTCGAGGCCGACCGGCTGCTGGGCGCGGATCGTATCCGTACGGGTGACGCGGTCATCGCCATGGCGTCCTCAGGCCTTCACTCCAACGGGTACTCGCTCGTACGGCACGTGCTCTTCGACCGCGCGAACATGGCGCTGGAGGAGCAGGTGGAGGAGTTCGGGCGCACCCTCGGCGAGGAACTGCTCGAGCCCACCAAGATCTACTCGCTGGACTGCCTGGCGCTCACCCGGACCACCGAGGTGCACGCTTTCAGCCACATCACCGGCGGCGGTCTTGTCAACAACCTCGCCCGGGTCATTCCGGACAATCTGCACGCGGTCGTCGACCGTTCGACCTGGACCCCCGGCGCGGTCTTCGACCTCGTCGGCAAGGCCGGCCAGGTCGAGCGTCTCGAGCTCGAGAAGACCCTCAACATGGGCGTGGGCATGATCGCCGTCGTCCCCGAGGAGTCGGTGGACGCGGCGCTGAGTACGCTCGCGGACCGCGGCGTCGACGCCTGGGTCGCGGGAGAGATCACGGACCGCGGCGACCGCGCCACCGGTGCGACCCTGACCGGGGACTACGCGAACTGAGCCCGCAGGGCAGCGCGAAACCCGGTCCGGGGCGAACGCCCCTGACCGGGTCACGTAGCAATGCTTTTTGAGGTGTACGTACGTCAAGCGCCGCGGCGCTGTGACGACGGACCGGACTCGTCGTCCTCGTCATCGTCGTCGTTGTACAGATCCGCGTACTGTGCGTACGGGTCATCTTCCTCGTCGTCATCCTCGAACGGCTCAGCGTTCGGTGGTTGACTCGAAGGCGATGCGCCCAGCTCATTGGCCAGACGCGACAGGTCAGTCCCGCCGCTGTTGTACTTCAGCTGGCGGGCGACCTTCGTCTGCTTGGCCTTGGCCCGGCCGCGCCCCATGGCTCGACCCCCTCGGTGACGGGGCTCGACGGCCCCAGAGTCTTGACACGCGTTCATGATTCGGAACGGGCTCTCCGTGGAGAGACCGGTCCGTAGGACTTCAACGGTACCTGCTTCCGCGGCCATACGGTACGCCGCCCGCATGACGCGCCACTTCACAGGACCCGCGAGGAGCCCTGTCCTCGCTGGTCAACTGCGATTTTAACCTCTTCTCGGCAGTCGACCCGCCGACCGGGGTGAGTCTTGTCTCCCAGTCGGCGGGTCAGAGCCTGCCAGGTCAGAGGCCGCGGGCCTCTGACATCCGCTGCTCGGCGATCCGGTCCGCCGCCGCGGCCGGCGGAATCCCGTCTTCCTTCGCACGTGCGAATATTGCCAGCGTGGTATCGAAGATCTTCGCCGCCTTCGCCTTGCAGCGGTCGAAGTCGAAGCCGTGCAGCTCGTCGGCGACCTGGATGACTCCGCCGGCGTTCACCACATAGTCGGGGGCGTAGAGGATCCCGTGGTCCGCGATGTCCTTCTCGACGCCGGGGTGCGCGAGCTGGTTGTTGGCAGCACCGCACACCACCTTCGCGGTGAGCACCGTCACGGAGTCGTCGTTCAGCGCGCCGCCGAGCGCGCACGGGGCGTAGACGTCCAGACCCTCCGTACGGATAAGGGCGTCCGTGTCCGCGACCGCTGTGACCCGCGGGTGCTTGTCGAGAATCCGGCGTACGGACTCCTCGCGCACATCCGTGATCACGACCTCGGCGCCGTCCTGCAGCAGGTGCTCGACCAGGTGGTGGCCGACCTTGCCGACGCCCGCGATGCCGACCTTGCGGCCGCGCAGCGTCGGGTCGCCCCACAGGTGCTGGGCCGAGGCCCGCATGCCCTGGAAGACGCCGTAGGCCGTGAGGACCGACGAGTCGCCGGCGCCGCCGTTCTCGGGGGAGCGGCCGGTGGCCCAGCGCGTCTCGCGGGCCACGACGTCCATGTCCGCGACGTATGTGCCGACGTCGCAGGCCGTCACATAGCGGCCGCCGAGGGAGTCCACGAAGCGGCCGTAGGCGAGCAGCAGCTCTGTTCTCTGACGGGCTTCGATCCTCTCCGGGTCACCGATGATCACGGCCTTGCCGCCGCCGTGGTCAAGGCCGGCCATGGCGTTCTTGTACGACATCCCCCGGGACAGGTTCAGCGCGTCCGCGACGGCCTCTTCCTCGGTGGCGTACGGGTAGAAGCGGGTGCCGCCCAGGGCCGGGCCCAGGGCGGTGGAGTGGATGGCGATGACGGCCTTCAGGCCAGAGGCGCGGTCCTGGCACAGCACGACTTGCTCGTGGCCTCCCTGGTCCGATCGGAACAGGGTGTGCAGGACGCCGTCGGTCACATCGGTCACGGTGGTGACTCCCAAGTACGAAGCGGCGGTGGAAGGGCTTCCTGGGGGTCTCCCCGTCGCTTGTGGCAGGGGAAGGGTGGGGAAGCCTTGAGTTCGGCACGAGAGTAAGTCCTACGCGTGCGTAGATCCGACGCAGTGCTGAGGATCACCCCCTGGCGGAGTACTGGCGTGGAAGGATTCGCGGCATGCCAGCGCTGTCCTCGGTCCTCGTCCCGTACGCGGCCTACCTGCGGGTGTACGAGCCGCTGGCGGCCTTTCCCGAGCCGGAGCGGGGCCACTGGGCCCGCTACGCCCGCCGGGAGCACACCCCCACCGCACAGGACGAACTGCGGCGTTCGCTGGCCGACTTGCTGCCCACCCCGCCGGTCCCCGTGCCGGTCCACGAGAGCGGCGACGCTTTTGTCACGGAGGTGGACGGCGTGGTGTGCGTCTGCCCGTGGCGTACCAGGCTGCGCGGCTGGCTGGCGCTGGAGGAGCTGACGGAGCTGTTGCCCGCCGCGCTCCTCGATGCGGCGCTGCCGCCGGTGGTGCGCGGGCAGGCGGCGGCGGACTACGAGCAGTGGCGCGAGCGGAACCCGGACGCGCGGCCCTGGATCCGTACGTCGGTCTGGCAGGTGCCGGTGCGCTGGTTCGCGCTCTTCTCGGACGAAGAGCGCGAATACGAGCCGGCGGGGCCCGCGGCGCCCGTGCTGCGCTACCGGACGCCGATGGTGCAGGCCAGGCGGCGGGTGGCCCGCGCACTGAAGACGCTGCGAGAGACGATCGACGAGGGACAGCTGACCGAAGGCCTGGTGGACGTGGGGCGGTGGCTGGAGGAGTTCCATCCGCGTTCCCTGGTCGAGCTCGACTACGGCGGCCTGGTGCACGCTCTTGCGGGACCCCAGCTCGCCGAGGACCGCTCGGCGGCGGATCTGGCCGCGGGGATCGAGGCGCTGCGGGCCGGGGACGGCGAGGGCGCGGGCGAGGCGTACGGCCGTCTGGTTGAGCGCTGGCGGGCTGTGAGGGACCTTCAGTTCGCGAACTGAGCGTTTCTGATGGGCATTGAGGATCATCGAGGCCATCGGTCCAGGACGTAGGACCCGATCCGGGCCTTTGTCTCAAGCGTGACGGACGGCACTTACTGGGCCCTTGCGCCTATCGCCTACCCTCGTGTCAAAATAGGACAAGGAGTCCGGGGAGGACTCCTTCCGTCCAACTAAGGGCGGAAAACTCGGCATTGCACCCTATGGGGGGTCTGGCGACTCCTGATAGCTCTGTGACTGATCGTCACTGCGACGTAACTGTCCGTTATGGCATGGTCCATCGGGCTTCCGCCGCTGATGAACACCTCAGAGGGCAATTCCGTCGGTTTGGCCGACGTGGCTGGACGGATGGTGTAGTTGTAGTGCCGAGGACAAGCCGTTCGTCCTATAACCGACTCGACCCGCGTCCGCCATTTCGGGCAACGCGGGTCAAGGTGCAGAATTTAGAGGAAAGAACCGAGAAGGTTCGGTTCTCCCGAGGAGGCCGCTCATGACCGCTCGCACCCCTGATGCCGAGCCGCTGCTGACCCCGGCTGAGGTTGCCACGATGTTCCGCGTGGACCCGAAGACGGTCACCCGCTGGGCCAAGGCAGGCAAGCTCACGTCCATCCGCACGCTCGGTGGGCATCGTCGGTATCGCGAGGCAGAGGTCCGCGCACTGCTTGCGGGTATTCCGCAGCAGCGTAGCGAGGCCTGAACACCCCATTGATCGGGCATTTCCGGGACCCCCATCCCGGTAAGCCCACCTATAGCTCCACATGACGGGCGTCTGCCCCAACGGACTTCGTCATCGATCGCGCTGGACTCCGCCGGGTCCAGCGCGATCTTTTTTGTGCCTGGGGAGGGGCGGGGCGCGACCGGTCCGGGGGGTGGGCGGAGGTGCGCGGAGGTGCTCAGGGGGTGGTGCAATTGCACATATTAAATTGGCTGGTTGTAGGGAGGGGGTAAGTTCACCGTTTCGGAAATCCCGTTCGGTGACTCCCGTCACATTGCACAACCCTTGCCAAAGACGAGTCTGTCACTGGGTGATGGGGCCTTCGTCCTCGGCGTGGGCGGGTGCGGAGCCGGGTGCGGAGGGTTCCATGGCGAGCCGCTGGAGGCGATGGCAGATGGGGCAGTGACGGGTGAGATGCCGGTAGCCGGACGCTGCGGCCTTCAGATGGGCGCGCAACAGCGCCCTGGTCTCGTGCTGCCTCGCTGCGGACGCCGCCATGCACGTCACCTCCGGTGTGTGCCGTCCCCTTAGTGATTGGGTACCGGCGGCAGATGACGCCGTCAAGACGCCCGGATGGGGAAGGCCGGCGCCTGGGAGGGGTGCGGGCACGGCGAAGGCCCACGTCCTGGAGGGATGCGGGCCTTGGGCGGGGCGGGCGGTCCTGACGGGATTTGCTGTGTCTGTTCGCGGCTCCGCCGCGGGCGCGGCCTCCGGCGGCCGTGTCCACGTACGGCGAAGGCCCGCGTCCTTGACGGGATCCGGGTCTCGGCCGGGTCCACGCATGACGAAGGCCCGCGTCCTTGACGGATGCGGGCCTTCGTATCACTGCGGTCCTGACGGGATTTGAACCCGCGGCCTCCACCTTGACAGGGTGGCGAGCACTCCAAACTGCTCCACAGGACCAGATTTCGCCGCGCTTTTTGCCGTGCGCTGCGAAGCAAGACTGTACAGCAGCTCGGAGGGTCCGGTCGAACTCACTCAAGGCGACGGACGCGTTACGGCGCCGCCGCGTCGATCGCCTTCACGATGCGCTTGTCCGAGACCGGGTACGCCGTGCCCAGCGCGTGCGCGAAGTAACTCACCCGCAGCTCCTCGATCATCCAGCGGATGTCCAGGACCTCCCGCGGGACCGGGCGGCCCTGCGGCATCTGTTCCAGCAGCCAGGCGTACTCGTCCTGCATCTCGTGGACCTTCTCCATGCGCGTCGTGTCGCGCTGGACGTTCGTCGGCATCTGCTGGAGGCGGCGGTCCACCGCGACCAGATAGCGCATGAGGTCCGGCAGCCGCCTCAGGCCGGTCCTGGTCACGAAGCCGGGCGGCATGAGGGCCGCCAGCTGCTCGCGGACGTCCTGGACACTGGCGACCAGGGCCAGGCTGTTCGTCGCCTTCAGGCGGCGCTCGCAGGCCTGCCAGGCGGCCAGGATCTGCTGGACCTGGTCCACCGTCCGTACCGTCGTGTCGACGAGATCCGCGCGGACCTTGTCGTACAGCTTGCGGAAGGACTCCTCGTCCCACGCCGGCCCGCCGTGGTCGGCGATCAGCTTGTCCGCCGCGGCCGAGGCGCAGTCGTCGAAGAGCGCCTGGATCGAGCCGTGCGGATTACGGGACAGGGCCAGCTTCTGCTGGTTGGTGAGCTTGTCCGAGGCGAACTTGGCAGGGTTCACCGGGATGTTGAGCAGGATCAGCTTGCGCGTGCCCTGCCACATCGCCTGCTGCTGCTCGGCCTCGGTGTCGAAGAGGCGTACGGACACGCTCTCACCGGCGTCGACGAGCGCCGGGTACGCCTTGACCGGCTGGCCGGCCCGGCGCGTCTCGAAGACGCGGGACAGCGTGCCGATCGTCCAGTCCGTGAGGCCGGTGCGCTCCAGGGACTGGCCGGCGGGCCCGGACGTGGCGGCCGCGGCGGCCTTCGAGAGGGCCTGGCGCGCCTCCGGTTTCAGCTGGAGCTTCAGCGCCTCCAGGTCCTTGGCCTCCGCGAGCTTCTTGCGGCGCTCGTCGACGATCCGGAACGTGATCTTGAGGTGGTCGGGGACCCGGGACAGATCGAAGTCGTCCGCCGTGACCGGGACGCCGACCATGCGCTGCAGCTCGCGCGCGAGGGTGACAGGCATCGGCTCCTGGAGCGGCACAGCCCTCTCCAGGAACGCTTTCGCATAGTTCGGGGCAGGGACGTAGTGCCGGCGGATCGGCTTGGGGAGGGAGCGGATCAGCTCCATCACCACCTCCTCGCGCAGCCCCGGGATCTGCCAGTCGAAGCCCTCGCTCGTGACCTGGTTCAGCACCTGGAGAGGGATGTGGACGGTCACACCGTCCGCGTCCGCGCCCGGCTCGAACTGGTACGTCACCCGGAACTTCAGCCCGCCCTGCCGCCAGGAGTCCGGGTAGTCGTCCTTGGTGACCTGCCCGGCCTTCTCGTTGATGAGCATCTCGCGCTCGAAATCGAGGAGTTCGGGCTCGTCCCGGCGCTTGTGCTTCCACCAGGAGTCGAAGTGCGCGCCCGAGACCACGTGTTCGGGCACTCGCTGTTCGTAGAAGTCGAAGAGCGTCTCGTCGTCCACGAGGATGTCGCGGCGCCGCGCCCGGTGTTCCAACTCCTCGACCTCGGTGAGGAGTCTGCGGTTGTCGGCGAAGAACTTGTGGTGCGTACGCCAGTCGCCCTCGACCAGCGCGTTACGGATGAAGAGCTCGCGGGACGTCTCCGGGTCGATGCGTCCGTAGTTCACCTTGCGCTGGGCCACGATCGGCACGCCGTACAGCGTGACCCGCTCGTACGCCATCACCGCCGCCTGGTCCTTCTCCCAGTGCGGCTCGCTGTAGGTGCGTTTGATCAGATGCCCGGCGAGCGGCTCGATCCACTCGGGCTCCACCTTGGCGTTGACGCGGGCCCACAGGCGCGACGTCTCGACGAGCTCCGCCGACATGATGAAGCGCGGGGGCTTCTTGAAGAGTGCCGAGCCGGGGAAGACCGCGAACTTGGCGCTGCGTGCGCCCAGATACTCGTTCTTGTCGGTGTCCTTGAGGCCGATGTGCGAGAGCAGGCCCGCCAGCAGCGAGGTGTGGACGGACTGCTCGGGAGCGGCTGCCTCCGCCGAGGGCTCCTCGAGATGCATGCCCATCTGCTTGGCGACCGTACGCAGCTGCGCGTAGATGTCCTGCCACTCGCGGATGCGCAGGAAGTTCAGATACTCCTGCTTGCACATCCGGCGGAAGCTGGAGGAGCCGCGCTCCTTCTGCTGCTCGCGGATGTAGCGCCAGAGATTGAGGTAGGCGAGGAAGTCGGAGGTCTCGTCCTTGAAGCGGGCGTGCTGCTGGTCGGCCTGCGTCTGCTTGTCGGCGGGCCGCTCGCGCGGGTCCTGGATGGAGAGCGCGGCAGCGATCACCATGACCTCGCGTACGCAGCCGTTCTTGTCGGCCTCGATGACCATACGGGCCAGGCGCGGGTCGACCGGGAGCTGGGCGAGCTTGCGGCCGAGTTGCGTGAGCTTCTTCTTGGGGTCCTTCTGGGCCGGGTCGAACGCGCCCAGTTCCTGGAGGAGTTGGACGCCGTCGCGGATATTGCGGTGGTCCGGCGGGTCGATGAAGGGGAACTTCTCGATGTCGCCGAGGCCGGCGGCGGTCATCTGGAGGATGACGGAGGCGAGGTTCGTACGCAGGATCTCGGCGTCCGTGAACTCGGGACGGGAGTCGAAGTCGTCCTCGGAGTAGAGGCGGACGCAGATGCCGTCGGAGGTACGGCCGCAGCGGCCCTTGCGCTGGTTGGCGCTGGCCTGGCTGATCCGCTCGATGGGGAGGCGCTGGACCTTGGTGCGGTGGCTGTAGCGGGAGATACGGGCGGTGCCCGGATCGATCACGTACTTGATGCCGGGCACGGTCAGCGAGGTCTCGGCGACGTTCGTGGCGAGGACGATGCGGCGGCCGGTGTGCGGCTGGAAGACGCGGTGCTGCTCGGCGTGCGAAAGCCGTGCGTAGAGGGGGAGCACCTCTGTGAAGCGGTACTGCTTCTTGTTGAGCGCGTCCGCGGTGTCGCGGATCTCGCGCTCGCCGGAGAGGAAGACGAGGATGTCGCCCTTGCCCTCGCCCTGGAGCTCCTCGACGGCGTCGCAGATGGCGGTGATCTGGTCGCGGTCGCTGTCCTCGCTGTCGTCCTCGAGGAGGGGGCGGTAGCGCACCTCTACGGGGTACGTACGGCCGCTGACCTCGACGATCGGGGCGTCGCCGAAGTGGCGTGAGAAGCGCTCCGGGTCGATCGTCGCGGAGGTGATGATCACCTTGAGGTCGGGGCGTCTGGGCAGCAGCTGGGCGAGATAGCCGAGCAGGAAGTCGATGTTGAGGGAACGCTCGTGGGCCTCGTCGATGATGATCGTGTCGTACGCGCGCAGCTCGCGGTCCGTCTGGATCTCGGCGAGGAGGATGCCGTCCGTCATCAGCTTGACGAAGGTGTCGCCGCCGACCTGGTCCGTGAACCGGACCTTCCAGCCGACCGCTTCGCCGAGGGGGGTGCGGAGCTCCTCCGCGACACGTTCGGCGACGGTGCGGGCGGCGATCCTTCGCGGCTGCGTATGGCCGATCATGCCGCGTACGCCGCGGCCCAGCTCCAGGCAGATCTTCGGGATCTGGGTGGTCTTGCCCGAGCCGGTCTCGCCCGCGACGATCACGACCTGGTGGTCCCGTATCGCCTCGAGGATCTCGTCCCTCCGCTGGCTGACCGGCAGCTGCTCGGGGTACGTGACCCCGGGCACCCGGCCGGCCCGCCGGGCCGTGCGGGCCGCGGACTGCTCGGCCTCGGCGGCGATGTCCTCAAGCACGGCCTGCCGCGCCTCGGGCTTACGGATACGGCGGGCGCCATCGAGACGGCGGCCGAGCCGGTGGGCGTCGCGCAGGGACGCCCCGGCCAGCAGGGTCTGAAGGTCGGCGAAGGAAGTAGACATACGGATCCCAGGATCGCACCCCCGGGAAAGCGCTGGCGAACACATTTCCACCACAAGCCGGTGGAGGACGGAGCGCATCCGTCCGGTTCCGCGGGAAGTAAGAGCGCGTCCACGCCGCTCAGCCGGGACCGAACGGGCCCCGCTGGGCGTCGGCGACCTGTGGGTATGGCGAAAGCCCCGGTCCGTGGGGGCCGGGGCTTTCGGGTTGTGGCTGGGGCCGGGGTCGAACCGGCGACCTGTCGCTTTTCGGGCGATGGCTCGTACTGGCTGGGCTGACCGGCGACGCGGCCTTCGACAGCCGCAGCGGTCCTGACGGGATTTGCTGTACCCGATTGCGGCTGCGCCGCGGGCGCGGCCTCCACCTTGACAGGGTGGCTCGCTGGGCGGTGGTGGGTATGGCGAAAGCCCCGGTCCGTGGGGGCCGGGGCTTTCGGGTTGTGGCTGGGGCCGGGGTCGAACCGGCGACCTATCGCTTTTCAGGCGATCGCTCGTACCAACTGAGCTACCCAGCCACGCGGCCTTCGACAGCCGCAGCGGTCCTGACGGGATTTGAACCCGCGGCCTCCACCTTGACAGGGTGGCGAGCACTCCAAACTGCTCCACAGGACCAAGCAATGTGCGAGCACAAGTCTCGCACATGGTGATGCGTGCCCCCAACGGGATTCGAACCCGTGCTACCGCCTTGAAAGGGCGGCGTCCTGGGCCACTAGACGATGAGGGCTAAGGGCCCACCTGGGCGCTTCGCAGCGCGTCGGGGACGTGAGAAGCATATGGGATGTGGGGAGCTATCGCCAAAACGGTTTACCGGCGGTGGGAGGGGGTGCCGGAGGGAGCACTCGGGGACGGGGTCGCCCCGGGTACGTTCTCGTCCGGGAGGTGGCGGCTGACCTCGGCCGTCGTCAGGCCCAGGCCGCCCAGCGTGATCTCGTCCCACGCCTGCAGCCGTCTGGTCGTACGGTCCAGATAGAGGACCGACGCCCGCACCTTCTCCGGCTTCTGATTCTGCAGCGCGCGCAGGCCCCCGCCGCCCGTCGAGCCCTCGACCTTCAGGCGCGTGCCCTGTCCGAGCACCTCCGTCTGGCGCTGATGGACATGGCCCGCCAGGACCAGCGGGACCTCGCCGTCCGTCTCGCGCGCCGCGACCGGGTTGTGGGCGATCGCGATGTCGACGGGCGTGCCCGCGCGGGTCTGGTCGCGCAGGGCGGAGGCGAGGCGGATGCCCGCCATGCGTTCGGCCGGGTCGCCCTGGGCGACGACCGAGCGGTCGGGGGTGAACTGGGGGTCGCCGATGCCCGCGATGCGCAGGCCGGCGACGGTGACGGCCCGGCCGTCGTCCAGGACGTGCACGTTCTTCAGGCGGGAGAGATACGCCTGGGTGGTGCCGGAGTCGTGATTGCCGCGGACCCAGACGTAGGGCGCGCCGAGGTCGGGGATCGGGTCGAGGAAGCCGTTCTCGGCGGCGGTGCCGTGGTCCATCGTGTCGCCGGAGTCGATGATCACGTCGATTCCGTACTGCTCGACGAGCGAGCCGATGATGTGCCACGACGCCGGGTTGAGGTGGATGTCGGAGACGTGCAGCACGCGCATCGTGCGGGGGTCCGGCTGGTAGGTGGGGAGGGTCGAGGTCGCCTCGTACAGCTTGGTGACATTGGTGACCAGGCGCGCCAACTCCTGTTGGTAGACGTCGAATTCGGTGACGATGGAGCGCGCGTTGCCGACGACCGAGGGGGCGCTGGAGAGCAGTCCGGAGAACTTCGGCTCCAGGACGGACTTCGGGTTCCACGTCGCGTACGCGGAGATGCCGGAGGCGGTCAGGAGGGCCAGCGCGAGGCCGCCCGCCGCGAGGGCGCGGCGCGGGCGGCGGTAGACGGCGAGGCCGAGGGCGGTCGCGCCGGAGACGACGGCGACGCAGGAGCGTACGGCCAGCTCCGTGGTCCCGTCCGTCACGTCGTGGGCGACCTCGTCCTGGAGGCCGGAGAGGCGTTCGGGGTGCTCGACCAGGGCCTGGGAGCGGACCGGGTCGAGCTGGTCGACGTCGACGTCGAGTCGGATGGGTGCGACATGGGAGTCGAGCTCCAGGGCGCCCAGCGGCGAGACGTTGATCTTTGTGCCGCCGGACAGGGACGGGCGCAGGGTCATGCTCGTGTCCATCGGGCCGACCGGCGTACGGACGCTGCCGACGATCAGCAGGCCGAGCCAGGCGCCGAGGAGGACCACGGCGGCAAGGCCCAGCGCGCGGGCCCAGGGGTGCGGGGTGTGGACGAGGGTGCTGGTGGGGCTGGTGTTGCGTGAGCGGTAGTGGTGCTGGAGCCGGGTGAGCGCGGCTCGGATCCGTTCCGGGGCTTCGCGGGCCATTGGTCCCGTATGCCCAGCCCGGCGGGCGGCCATGCCGGGGCGACCGGTCGGGCGCCGTACGTGACAATGGCCGGGTGCTGGAGATGACGCGCGAGGAGTTCGAGGAACTGGTCGCCGAAGCGCTGGACAGGATCCCGCCGGAGCTGACGCGGCTGATGGACAACGTCGCGGTGTTCGTCGAGGACGAGCCCACCGCCGACGACCCCGAGCTGCTCGGGCTCTACGAGGGGACTCCGCTCACCGACCGAGGCGAGTGGTACGCGGGCGTGCTGCCGGACCGGATCACCATCTACCGCGGGCCGACGCTGCGGATGTGCGAGACCCGCGAGGACGTGGTCGCGGAGACCGAGATCACCGTGGTGCACGAGATCGCCCATCACTTCGGGATCGACGACGAGCGGCTGCACGCGCTGGGATACGGGTGACAAGTCCGGGCCCGCCGCCGGAGGCGATCGATCCGGATGTCGATCTGCATGTGCCCGCGCAGCGCGCCGAGACCGCGGGCAGCCACAAGTGGCCGGTGCTCGCGGCGATCTCGACGGGCGGAGCGGTGGGGGCGACGGCCCGGTACGCCGCCTTGGTGCTGTGGCCCGCGGCGCCGGGCGCGTTCCCGTGGGCGACCTTCTGGGTCAATGTGCTGGGCTGCGCGCTGATCGGGGTGCTGATGGTGCTGGTCAGCGAGGGCGGCCGGAGCGCGCATCCGCTGGTGCGGCCGTTCCTGGGAGTCGGGGTGCTCGGCGGGTTCACGACCTTCTCGACGTACGCGCTCGACTTCTCCGAGCTCCTCGAGCGTGAGGAGGCGGACACCGCGATGGTCTACGCGGCCGGGACCGTCGCGGGCGCGATGGCCGCGGTGTGGCTGGCCGCCTCGGTGACCAGGACGGTCCTGACCAGAGGGGCCGCTAGGTGAACTGGCTGCTGGTGGTGGTGGGCGCGGCGGTCGGCGCGCCCCTGCGGTATCTGACGGACCGTGCGGTGCAGGCGCGCCACGACTCGGTGTTCCCGTGGGGGACCTTCGTCGTCAACGCGGCCGGGAGTCTGGTGCTGGGCGCGCTCTCGGGGGCGGCGGTGACCTCGGGGACGTACGCCCTCCTCGGTACGGGTCTGTGCGGGGCGCTCACCACGTACTCGACGTTTTCGTACGAGACGCTGCGGCTGGCCGAGCGCGGGTGGATATTCCTGGCGGCGGCAAATGTGGGCGCGTCGCTGCTGGTGGGGCTCGGATCGGTGTTCCTGGGCGCGGAGTTGGCGCGCGGGCTCGTGGCGTAGGGGGAAGTACAAGGGCGCGTTCCTTGTGCGGCGCGGGGGCGTGTCCCTTGTGGGGCACAGGGAGTTGGGTAGTGAAACCCGAGTCCTGTGCCCTGGAGGTGCCGCCCGTGCGCCAGCTGTCCGCACCCGGCCGTTTGGCTGTCGCGATCGCCGCTTCGCTGGCGATCGCGGCCTCGGCAGGCTGTATGAGCGTGAGCGACGACGAGGGCGGGAAACCGCCACCCCGTACGGCCACGGACCGGCGTGGTGCGGTGGCCGAGCCGGACGGCGGGCGGGCGGCGCCGGGCGGGCACCGGGCGCGCGGCGAGCACGGCGAGCCGGACAAGGCCGGCAAGGAGGGTGCGGACGGCAAGGGCGCGTCACCGAGCCCGAGCGGTACCGCGAAGCCCGCGGCGAAGCCCGCGCGGGGCGGGCAGAAGCCGCAGCCGCCGCGGGATCCCCAGCCGACCGGAGGCGGAGCGTCCCCGTCCGAACTGCCGCCGCAGCCGACGCCGTCCGAGCCGCCACCGGTGAGTCCAACGCCACAGCCGAGCGAGCCGTCCGATCCGCCGCCGCCGTCGTCCGCTCCTGAGGTGCACGCGGGGGCAATACAAGGGGCCGACGGGCAGGGCATGTATACGGAACCGTCGGCGTCACCGCAGGTGGGACCCATGTAACGGGGGTCACTTGAGCCGGGTTTGCCTTTAGTGGGGGAGGGTGCGTATGGTGGTAGATCGTTTGATCCCATTGCCCGGCGCCGACACAGAAGAGCGCCGCGTGGCGCGTACTCTCCCTAGCCGTGGCTGACCGCATTGAGGCGGTCGAATTGCGAATCACGGAGTTTGGGCGCGTGCCGAGACTCCGGAAGGTTTCGCATTTCGCATGTCCACTTTCAGTACTGATCACGCCGTCATGCCCGAGAACGACGAGGCCGTGGCGGCTTCCGCTGCCGAGGCCCTCGACGCCGTCGAGGCTGTCGAGTCCGCTGTCGAGGCCGACGAGGTCGCTGACACCGAGGCCGCTGAGCCGACTGTCACCTTCGCCGACCTGGGCCTGCCCGAGGGCGTCGTCCGCAAGCTCACGCAGAACGGCGTCACCACACCCTTCCCGATCCAGGCCGCGACCATCCCGGACGCCCTGGCCGGCAAGGACATCCTGGGCCGCGGCCGCACCGGCTCCGGCAAGACCCTCTCCTTCGGCCTCCCGCTGCTCGCCACCCTGGCCGGCGGCCACACCGACAAGAAGAAGCCCCGCGGCATCATCCTCACCCCGACCCGTGAGCTCGCGATGCAGGTCGCGGACGCTCTCCAGCCGTACGGCGACGTGCTCGGCCTGAAGATGAAGGTCGTCTGTGGCGGTACGTCCATGGGCAACCAGATCTACGCGCTCGAGCGCGGCGTCGATGTACTCGTCGCCACCCCGGGCCGACTGCGCGACATCATCAACCGCGGGGCCTGCTCGCTCGAGAACGTCCAGGTCGCGATCCTCGACGAGGCCGACCAGATGTCCGACCTGGGCTTCCTGCCCGAGGTCACCGAGCTGTTCGACCAGATCCCGGCCGGCGGCCAGCGGATGCTCTTCTCCGCCACCATGGAGAACGAGATCGGCACGCTTGTCCGCCGCTACCTGGTCAACCCGGTCAGCCACGAGGTCGACAGCGCCCAGGGCAACGTCACGACCATGACGCACCACGTGCTCGTCGTGAAGCCGAAGGACAAGGCGCCGGTCACCGCTGCGATCGCCGCACGCAAGGGCCGCACCATCATCTTCGTACGCACCCAGCTGGGCGCGGACCGCATCGCGGAGCAGCTGTGCGACTCGGGCGTCAAGGCCGACGCGCTTCACGGCGGCATGACGCAGGGTGCCCGTACCCGCGTCCTCGAGGACTTCAAGAAGGGCTACGTCAACGCGCTCGTCGCGACCGACGTCGCCGCCCGCGGTATCCACGTCGACGGCATCGACCTGGTCCTGAACGTGGACCCGGCCGGCGACCACAAGGACTACCTGCACCGTTCGGGCCGTACGGCTCGCGCCGGCCGGTCCGGTGTTGTCGTCTCCCTCTCGCTGCCGCACCAGCGCCGCCAGATCTTCCGTCTGATGGAGGACGCGGGCGTCGACGCCTCGCGCCACATCGTGGCCGGAGCGGGCGCGTTCGACCCGGAGGTCGCCGAGATCACCGGCGCGCGTTCGCTGACCGAGGTCCAGGCCGACTCCGCGAACAACGCAGCCAAGCAGGCGGAGCGCGAGGTCGTCGACCTGACCAAGCAGCTCGAGCGCGTGCAGCGCCGTGCGGCCGAACTCCGCGAGGAGGCCGACCGCCTGGTGGCGCGCGCGGCGCGCGAGCGGGGCGACGACCCGGAGACCGCGGTTGCCGAGGCGACGGCTGTCGCCGAGGCCGAGGTGGAGGCCGCGGCTGCCGCGGCGTCCGTGCCGGAGCAGGCGTCGGAGCGTCGCGAGGAGCGTCGTGACGACCGGGGCAACTTCGAGCGCCGGGGTGGCGACCGGGGTGACCGCGGCGACCGCGGCGGTTTCCGTCGTGACAACGACCGTCCGTCCTCGGGTGGCTTCCGCCGCGACAATGACCGTCGTGACGGCGACCGTGGTGGCCGTTCGTTCGAGCGTCGTGACGACCGCGGCGGTTTCCGTCGTGACAACGACCGTCCGTCCTCGGGTGGCTTCCGCCGCGACAATGACCGTCGTGACGGCGACCGTGGTGGCCGTTCGTTCGAGCGTCGTGACGACCGCGGTGGCTTCCGTCGTGACAACGACCGTCCGTCGTCCGGCGGCTTCCGCCGCGACGACCGCCCCACGGGTGGCTTCAACCGTGACCGTGACGACCGTGGCGGCCGTTCCTTCGAGCGCCGTGACGACCGTTCCTCGGGCGGCTTCCGCCGTGACGACCGCCCGACCGGCGGCCACCGTGGCAGCGACCGCCCGTTCAACCGCGACCGCCGCGACGACCGCCCCGCGGGCGGCTTCCGCTCTGGTGGCAATGACCGTCCGTACGGCCGCCGCGACGACCACCGCGGAGGTACCGGTACCGGCACGAACACCGGCTCCTTCGGGCGCCGTGACGACAAGCCGCGCTGGAAGCGCAACGGCTGATCCGATCTGGTCTGACCAGACGGTCTGACTGGCAGGGCCCGTACGGCACTTCGGTGTTGTACGGGCCCTGTTTGCGTCTGTGAGGCGGCTGTTGCTGCTGTTACGATCCGTCCACTCGCGTGGGGGTTCTGCCGGGGGGCAGTTTCACAAGATTCCGGTGCCGGACAGGCACTTGGTCCCCCATGCCATCTTCTTGTCCTGGGGAGGGACTGAGTGGCCCATCGTGCCCTCATGCGCGGCGCCGTAGCCGCGACCATCTCGCTTTCGCTCGCGGCCGGACTCGGTTCTGCGGCCGCGCAGGCCGAGGCGGGCGTTGCCTCCGTATCGCCGGAGGACGCCGTGGAGATCCCGGCCACCTTCACGACACAGAAAGGATCGATGCACCTGGTGGACACCGGTAACCCGCTCTACGGGGACGGGGCGGGCCGGCTCGGGTTCTTCCACCGCCACAGCGGCACCGGCCACTACTTCTGGACGCGCTACTCGGACGGGCAGTCGGTCCCCGCGAATCCGACCGGAACCGGCTGGGGATCCGCACGAGGCACCGGCACGGACACCATCGTGTACTTCGGGAACGGGTCGATCCAGCTGCGCGACATGGCGGCCGGGACGACCCGGTTCATAACCGTGCCGCAAGGTTTCGTCTTCGGCGGGGCGTACGGCAACACCATCCTCGCCGTGAAGACCGTGACCGAGGAGTCCGGCGGTACGACCACCACCAAGGCCGTGGAGCCCCAGCTGCTGGACGTCGCCGAGGATGGTGTCGTACGCAGGCGGCCGGTCGAAGGGCTGCCCGACGGCGCCGAAATGCTCTGGCCCGGTGCGGCCGCCGGTGGTGACTCGCAGTCCGTCCTCCTCCGGCTGAAGGTGGACGGAATCCCACGGCTGGCGAACATCGATGTCGCGACCGCCCGGATGACCGGCCACACCCAGCTGCTCGACCGGCCCGCCGTACTTCTGTCGCCCCGTCATGTCGCCTGGTACACGGTCGGGACCGGGCAGAGCGAGATCAGGGTGGTTCCCAGGTCCGATCTCGGCGCGGAGCCGACGGCGCTCCCGGCTCCCCTTGGATTGGACCGCTACAGCTACGAGATCGCCATCGTCGGCGACTGGGTGATCCACTTCAAGGGCCCCGGCCAGCCGGTCATGGCGACGCCCATGAAGGGTGGTGAACCGCGCCGGCTGTTGAAGGACAGCGCACTGCGCCTCGCCTCGGCGGAGGACGGCTCCGCCACGATCGTGGGCGGTGTCACGGGCACCGCGGACTGGGGCGCGTACCGCATCACCGAGGGCGAGGACGGCACGCCCGTCGTGACCCGGGTGGTGGACCTGTCGCCGGTGCCGGCCACAGTCCAGGGCCTCGCAGTGGGCGGTGGCACCCTTTTCGTCGGGGACAACAGCAGCGGCAAGCGCCACGCGTATACACGGGAACTCCGTGTGCAGGGGGCGCCCGAATACGGTCAGCGCAGCCCGGTCATGGCACTCGGCGGAGACTGCCTGCCGTCCGCCCCCGACTGCCACCAGCTGTACTCCGACGGCGGGGACATGGTCAGCCTCACCCAAAGGACGGACGGAGACGACCAGATCACTACGCGCTACGCCGGCGTCGTGGCCACTGGCCTGTCCGGCGGGACCATCACCGACGCGGCCGACCACTATGTCGTCTACACCCACA
This sequence comes from Streptomyces sp. V1I1, assembly GCF_030817355.1. Lineage (NCBI taxonomy): Bacteria > Bacillati > Actinomycetota > Actinomycetes > Kitasatosporales > Streptomycetaceae > Streptomyces > Streptomyces sp. V1I1. The sequence goes on from NZ_JAUSZH010000001.1 coordinate 4,321,265, forward strand.
AGGGCACGAACCAGCAGATCGTCTACAACACCCGGACCACCGGCGAGAAGAAGGTTCTGACGCGCACTCCGGTGGCCTCCGCCCTGTGGGCCGACACGCTGTGGAGTGCGACGGGGGGCACGGGCACCGGCTCCGGCACCGTGACCGCGTACGACCTGGCGGCCAAGAAGCCCGCGGGCGAGATCGACACCGGCTCGGGCTGCACCCCCGAGGAGCTTCAGGCGCTCGGCCGCTGGCTGTACTGGTCCCTGCGGCACCCGAGCCGGTGTGTACGACCGTACGGCGAAGAAGTCCGTCCCCGTACCGGCCGACGAGGCCCTGCTGGGCGACGGCTATCTCGTACGGCACAACAGGCCCGACGGCAAACTCGAGCTGACCGACTTCTCCTCCGGCACGGCGGTCAGCCGCCCGCTGGCCGACTTCCCCGCCACGCAGCGGCCGCAGCGCCGGGTGACCTGGACGGTCGACAAGTTCGGCGGTCATGTTGCGTACGCGGATGCCGCTCAGCGCGTGCATGTGGTGCCGGTAGGAGTCGCCACACAGCCGCTCAGCGGGTGGAAGACGGTGTACCAGCACTGGGGGACTGGCGCGGAAGGCAGCGACGGCCGGACGGTCTATACCGACACCGGGAAGTTCCAGGTGCGTCTGTCCAAGCCGGTGGTTGACTGGACCCTGACCCTCAAGGACCCCCGCACAGGGAAGACGGTCCGCACGCGGACGGGCGGCGAGGCGAGGCACACTCTCTCTGCTGAATGGACCGGAGTCTCGGACGATTACGCCCAGCTGCCCAACGGCCGTTACACCTGGACCGTGACCGCGAGGCCCGCCGACGGCCATGGTGCCCCCGGAGTCTGGAGCGGCACCTTCCAGCAGGTGTATGGGACGCCGGCGTGGCGTGACCTCGATGGGCGGGACACGATCGGCGACCTGATCACCCTCAGCAAGGGCAACCCGGTCATGTCCATCAGGCCGGGCCGGAGCAACGGAACGATCGGCGGATACGAGGGCGGACCTGCCCTCGACGACCGGGCGAAGATCGTTCCGATGGGCGATCTGAACGGGGACCGGTGCAACGACTTCCTGGTCCGCCGCTGGCCCGGTCGGCTGTACCTGATGGACGGAGGCTGCTCCAGGGAGCCCTGGCCCGAGGTGCCGGACAAGCTGGTCGGCAGCAGCGGCTGGAACCAGTTCGACGTCATGGTCTCCCCGGGGGACCTCACCGGCGACGGCCGCCCCGACATGCTGGCCCGCCAGACGACCACGGGCGATCTCTTCCTGTACGCGGCCAATGCGACCGGCGGCGGTGTGCGCGCGGGCGTCCGCATCGGCAAGGGCTGGAAGGGCCTCATGACTGTGGGCGCAGGCGACCTGAACGGCGACGGCAAGGGAGATGTTCTGACGCGCGATGCCTCCGGGACACTGTGGCGGTACAACGGCACCGGTGGTGGCACCCTCACGAACCGTGTCAAGGTCGGCAGCGGCTGGCAGATCTACAACGCGGTCGTCGGCATCGGTGACCTCAGCGGCGACGGTAAGGCCGATCTGGTGGCTCGTGACACCGCGGGCGTTCTGTGGCGCTACAACGGCACGGGACAGGGCACCTTCACGGCCAGGACGAAGATCGGGACCGGCTGGCAGAAGTACGCCGCGCTGTTCTGACCGTTCCCGGCGCCTTTACGCCAACGAATGTGCCGGCGTGGCGCCTTGGAACGATCGAGTCCTGCCGTGAGCGACTGACACAGGGCCCGTACGGCAGTCGGATGCCGTACGGGCCCTGTCTGCTGCTGTGAGGCGACAGTTGTGCCCCGTCCGCTGCATGTGCGGCTTGCCCCTCCCACCTGCGGCGGGAGATGCCACCACCGCTCCCGCACCCCCCGCGCCCCTGCCCAAGTGGCGCGACTTCAGCGGCGACGGCAGGGGCGACCTGCTCGCGCTCACGTCGGGCGGGACGTTGGCCGTATGCACGGGCACGGGCACTGGCGGCCTCGGGACCGGCGTGTCGGCGACCGGCTGGCCGTCGTCGTCGCTCGTCGTCCCGTTCGGCGATCTGTCCGGGGGACAAGTGCAACGACCTCCTCGTACGGAACTCCTCGGGCGCGCTGACGCGGTACGACGGCAGCTGCGGCAAGGCGTTCTCGCCGAGCGGCCCCAAGCTGGCGCTCGGCACCGGCTGGAACATCTACAACACGCTGACCTCGCCCGGCGATCTGACGGGCGACGCTCGGGCCGACCTGCTGGCGCGTACATCGGCCGGTGAGCTGTACCTGTACGCGGACGGTGGCGCGGGCAAGCTGAAGGCCAGGGTGAAGATCGGCACGGGCCGGCAGATCTACAACTCGGTTGCCGGTGTCGGCGACATCACCGGCGACGGCGGGGCGGACGTGGTCGCCCGCGACACGGCCGGTGTGCTGTGGCGCTACAACGGCACGGGTACGGGCACGCTGAGCGCCCGCGTGAAGATCGGCTCCGGCTGGCAGACGTACAAGGCGCTGTCCTAGCCTCCCGGGCGAGGTCACTGGGCCTGGCCTGCCCCATCTTGTGACCGGTGACGGGCCGGTGATCCGATACCCGATCGGCTCACCGGTTCCGTCCGGCTATGCTCGGGGGTGTTGTGCCGAGGGCCGTTAGCTCAATTGGCAGAGCAGCGGACTTTTAATCCGTTGGTTGTGGGTTCGAGTCCCACACGGCCTACCACTCAGCCCCAGGTCAGAGCGCATCTGATCTGGGGCTGAAGGCGTTTCGGGGGCCGTTCGGGTCGATTGCTCCACCGATGCTCAATCGAAGTGCAAACGATCAAGACATGAAGGAGCCCCGGCCCGTCCGCGCGGGGGATGCGGGCAGACCGGGGCTCGCTGGGTGTCAGGCCTTGGGCGGGGTAACGAATCCCCTCCGGGGCCTGGGCTGCGGATCACGAGAGTCCGGCTGCTGCGCGCGCTTCCACGCTGCGACCAGATTGGCGTACCGCGGGTCAATCCATTCCTTCGCCATGGCCGAGAGCCTAGGCCGTCAGCCCTTGGGCTTGGGGATGATGACGATCGGACCACTGTCGTCCGAGTGCTGGCACGACGCAGCCACAGATACCAGCGTGTCCTCCGGTCCCCGCCACAGATCGCGGTCCACCGCGTAGCCGGCCGCCTCGATCAGTGCGATCGTGCGGTCGATGAGCGCCTGATCGAACCGACCAGGGTCGGGCTGCTCGGGCACGTGGTGCACGAAATTGCCGAACCTCGCGCACAGGTTGTAGTAGAGGCCGGTGTGCAGGATGAGCGTGTGCCATCCCTCGTCGACCACACGGCTCGGTGTCATGGCGCGGCCAGGCCGAGCCGCCGCGGTCGCCACGAACGCGAGGGCCTCCGTGATGATCCGGCCGCCCATCTCGATCGCCATGCCGGGGTTGTTGGTGAGGATCGTGCCGAGCACCGAGTTGAACTCGGCGTCGGACAGTAACGACCGGGCCGACACGGCGGGGATGGGGCTGCCCGGCGGGTCCGGTACCGGCGGGGTCTGGGGTGTGCTCACGGTTCTCTCCTCTGCTCGATGGGGCGGGGCCCACCCCGGCCGGGCCGGGACGGGGCGTCGGCCGGGGCGGGGATCAGTGGGGTGTACGCAGTCGGCCGCGCGCCTTCTCTGCGGCCGAGTCGTTCTCGCCTTCGGCGGTCTCGCAATGGCCGCCGGCCTGCTCGACACGGCGCCGCATGGCGGCACCCCGAGCGGTGTCCCGGGTGAGGCGGTCCCAGTCGTCGATGAGGCAGGCCACGGGGCCCGGTGTGCCGTCCATGGCCACACACAGCGCCTCGAACTGCGGCCGGTAGTGGCTCAGTGCGTGGTCGCCGAGGTCGAGCCAGATGCCCGCGATCTCCCAACCGCGGGACTCGGCGTAGGCGCGGCACCGGTCGAGGCGGATGTCGAGGATGACCGTGGAAGCCGTCGCGTGCCGGTCGTAGATGAAGGCGCGTGTCTTCGCCTCGACTGCCGCGTCCTGGGTTCTCGAGTGGGTCGGCTCTACGGCATCCACGATGACGCCCTTCCTACTACGCTGAGTTGCCCGGTCATCACTCCGGTTACGACACTAGAAAGCGCAGATCACCGCTTGAAGTGACCGTAGGTACGGGTAACCGGCCGCCGTGTACGGGCAAAGGGGATGCCATGGACAGCCGCTCGAGATCCACCCCGACCACCGGTCAGGGAACCGCTCAGCGTGGCCGCGGCGGCACAGTCTCCGGGTACGTCTTCCGCCTGATTCGCGAGCAGTTGGGGCACACGCAGGATGCCCTCGCCGAGCAGTTCCGAGTGTCGCCCGACACCATCGCGGGATGGGAGTGCGGCCGACGCCCGCTCACCGCCGTACCCGTCGGCCAGATGCTCGTACACCGCCACCGGCTCATGCAGCTGGGTACCAGTCCGTCGCTGCTCTTAGCTCTCGAACGAGCCATGGGAGCCGACGTGTTGCTGGCGAGCGCCCTGGACGAAGACGTCTCCGCCACCGACAGCCCGATCGGTGCGTGGGTCATGCAGCGCGATCTGGTCGAGGTTCTCTCCTGGCCCCTCAACGGCGTCGCACCCACTCCGCTTCGGGATCTGCCTGCCCCGCCTCGCCCTCGCCGCGGCCCCGTTCCGGACGGTCCGGAGCTGCCGGCCGACGACCGCAGACGCTTCTTCTCCCGCATGCGCCGCACCGCCGAACAGGCTCGCGGTGGCGAGCACTTCCTCCTTCGCCGCCAGGCTCTCTATCTGGCCGGCTACGACGAGGAGCCGGACACCTCCGAGTGGCTGACTCAGCAGCAGCGCACGGAGCGCCCCGACGACTGGCTGACCAGGTGGCTCAACGCCCGCTCCGTCGCCGCGGTGGCAGCACGGCAGGGCGACCGTGACCGGATGGGGCACTTCATCACCACGACACTCGCAGACGATGACGCGGGCGAGGCCGCCAACCTCAACTACTGGGCCTACTGGATCGGTGAGGCTCCGCACATCCAGCTGTCCGACGACTTCATTGCCGCGTCCGAAGCGGGTCCCTGGCAAGGCGACAGGCTGATGCGCCACCTGGTACGCGGTCTCACGCCACACCACGGGTTCTTCGACCTCAACGTGCACACCCTGTGGACGCTCCTCGCTGCACGCCCGAGCCTCCTGCGTCCTTCTCCTGTAGGCCGCGCGCTGCGCGAACGGCTCCCCGTGATGTTGGATAGCCCAGAGCTGTCGACGCGTGCGCGCCGAGAGCTCGAGGGCATCCGGTACGCAATCCGCCTCGCCGAGGCGTGAGAGGAGACGGACGGTGGCTGACGACCTGTCCGCGGTGGCGCACTTCCTGTACGAGGCGGGCACACTCAAGCACGCGCGGCGCACGGGATGGTGGATGGCGGGCGTCCGCGACCCGGAGAGCGTCGCCGAGCACGCGTGGCGCACGTCGCTGATCGCCTCGATCATCGCGAAGCTTGAGGGCGCCGACCCCTCGAGGGCAGCGTTTCTCGCGGTGTGGCACGACTCGCAGGAGACCCGCACCGGAGACGTGAACTACCTCGGCAAGAAGTACTCGTCAGAGGCCAACCCGGAGGACGTGACCGCGGACCAGACGGCCGGCATGCCCGAGGTGCTGGCCTCGACCGTGCGGGACCTGGTGGCCGAGTATGAGGCGAAGGAGACCCCGGAAGCGATCTGCGCCCGGGACGCGGACAAGCTCGAGTGCATGCTGCAGGGCATCGAGTACAAGGCGCAGGGATACGAGAACGCGCAGCGGTGGATCGACAACAGTCGCGGCCGGCTCGTCACCGAAACCGGGCAGCGTCTCGCCGACGAGCTTCTCTCGCACGGGTCGCTGGATTGGTTGCGTGCCGCCCTGGGCGAGAAGCCAGCCTGACCCCGGACGCACGAATGCGCCCCTTCCACCCGAAGGTGAGAGGGGCGCATTGCGTCACGCATTTCGTTACGGGTATTGGCGGAGGGACGGATCGAGCGCAGCAGACGATCGGCTCGCCATGATCGAGGCGCGGGAGAACGGCCACGACTGGCCCATCCTCCTGAACGAGCGCGGGAAGGTCAGCGAGGGACCGGGTGCGTGCATCGCCATCGTCCGCGACGGTGTGGTCTCGACGCCCTCCACCACCAGCGGGATCCTTGAGAGCCTGACCCGCGAGACCTCGATCACCCTGCTTCGGGAGCTCGGGTACACGGTCGTCGAGCGTGATGTCGATCGCGCCGAGCTGTATCTGGCGGATGAGGTCTTCTTCATGGGCACGGGCTGGGAGATCCTGCCGGTGACCTGGGTGGACGGCCTCAAGGTGGGGGAGGGGTCCACCGGTCCGGTGACCCGTGCGCTGGATACGGCCTACGCCTCCGTGGTCCGGGGCGAATCCCCGGAGCATGCAGACTGGTTGACCGAGATTCCCTTCTGATCGATCTTCGGGGCCGGGTGCCGCTTCTCGGAGTACGGTCGACCGCGCCTGAGCGCGGCACCCGCCCCCGGCTGCCGATCCCGGCACTCTGCTGGGATGATGCTCGCCGCCAGCGACCGGCAGCCACACACACGTGCGTAGGAGACGGCTTTGACCATTACCGATCCCGAGATGTCAGCGCCTTGGGCCGAGGAAGTGCCCGAGGATGCGGCTCGTCGGCCGTCGCCCTCGAGGCTGTCGGTCGCCGATGTGCTGACTCTGGGCAACGCGGTCTGCGGCTTCTCCTCCATCTACTTCATCACGACGTCCGTCCTGGTTCCCTACCTCACGGACGGCCGGGGCGAGGGCACTGTGCGCCAGGGTGCCGCCGCCGCGGTCATGCTCATCCTGATGGCCTCGCTCTTCGACTTGTGCGACGGGCTGGTCGCCCGCAGGTTCCGCAGCTCAGGAATGGGCGCGGAGCTCGACAACCTCTCGGACCTGATCAGCTTCGGTCTTGCGCCCGCTTATTTCGTGGTGGTGTGGGGCCTGGTTAGCGACGACTCGCATCTGGGCATGGTCGTCGCAGCCGCCGTCGCCGTGCTCCTGGGCGGCCTGCTGCGTCTCGCGCGCTTCTCCGTCACGGAGATGCAGGACGGCATGTTCCAGGGCATGCCGATCCCGTTCGCCGCGCTCACTGTGGTCTCCGTCGTCCTGCTCGAACTGCCCTTCGTGGTCACCCTGATCGCGGTGCTCGGCGTCGCCTGGCTCATGGTCAGCCGGGTCGAGTACCCCAAGCCCACGGGCAAGCTGGCGTTCGCCACGATCGGGTGGGCAGCGATCAACATTGGTTGCCTGGTCGCGTGGGCCGCCGATGCTCCCGGGGCCGAGATCCTTCTGGTCACCGGCTGCACGCTTCAGCTCACCCTGGCGGCAGTGCTTCCGCTCTTCGCCACCGTTCGACGCATCGGCGTTGCGCGCAACATGCGCTCGGCGCACTCGGCCGGGGCAGCTTGACTGAGGCGGCCGCTACGGGGCCGCCTCACGCAGAGGGCTGTTGACCCTCCACAAGAGGCGGCTTCGATACGGAGGAGTCCACGTTGGACGTTCGGGGTGGCCGAGGGGTGGCCGGACGCCTTTGGACAGTGCAGCACGGGGTACCGCTCGCAGAGCACGGCGCGTGTGGTCTGATCAGGCAGGACGGCATCCCGCAGCACGAGCCGTCACCAGGCGGCATGATCACTCGTGCCCTCGTCATGCGTAGATCTTGGGTCGAACCCCGGAGGGGTAGGGGTGTTTCCGGTCCTCCAGTGCCGCCACCGCTGCGTGATACCCGCACATTCCGTGGACTGAGGGGCCGGGCGGGGTAGCCGACGAACACAGCCAGGTACCAGGAAGGGGTGTCCGGTAGGGATTCCACCGGGCCACGGGGCGGGCCAGTGTTTGCCACAGGCTCATCGCACCGGAGCCTATGTCGCCGCCCACGTAGTTCGTGTTGTACTCACCGAGTTGGGCCGCCGACAGTCCGCGTTCGGCGACCACGGAGTCGGTGAAGCCCGGTGCGTGGGCCTCGATGGCGGCACGAATCATCGGCAGGTGATTGCGGGTGTCGCCGTTCGGCACATGCGCGTAGGCCCACACCGGCCTCTTCCCTCGGACGGCCCGTGCCGGGTCCGCGGCAGCCGGATCGACCAGGATGATGTAGGGGTGCGCCGCCTTGAGGCCCTTGGCGGTCACTGTCTCCGCACGGGCCAGTTCCGCCGCTGTGCCGTGCGCGCCGGCCAGGTGGACGGTGGCGGCCCTGGAGAGCCGGTGATCGGTCCATGGGATCGTCCCGTCGATGAGGAAGTCCGCCTTCGCGGCCCCCGGGCCGTACCGGTACCGGGACAGCCGGCGGAGGTAGCCGCGGGGCAGGGGCGCGATGCGGGCCAGCTCGCGGGGCGAGATGTCCAGCATGGTGATGCTCCGGCCGGCTGGAAGGTCCCGCAGGCTGTTCACTCTGGCGCCGGTGTGGATCCGGCCGCCGAGCTTCTCTATCTGTGCGGCCATGACAGTGGCGATGGATCCGGAGCCACCTTGCGCTACGGGCCAGCCCGTGGTGTGGGCCAGGTGTCCGAGTAGCAGCGCGACCGCGGATGACGTCGGTGAGGGGAGCCTGCCGATGCCATGGGCGGCCACGCCCGCGAGCAGGGCTCGTGCTGTCTCGGTGCGCAGACTGCCGCCCAGGCGGAGGGAGTGAGCAGGCAGACGGGGCGCGAGCACTGTCAGAGCCCGCAACGGAGGAACCGTTCGCTGCGTGGACAACATCAGGTCCACCACGGCCGAGGAATGCTCCATCAACGGGAGCATGAGACGTCGCCAGCGTGGCCCGTCGTCTCCCAGCTCGGCGCAGGTGGCGTCGAGGTCACGCCAGGCGACGACCGCCGGCCTGCCCTTGAGGGGGTGGGCGTAGGCGGCGGGCGAGTGCATGAGGCGGACTCCGTGCTCCTCCAGATCGAGCGACCTCATGAAGGGGGATACCGGAGCCATGGGATGCACCGCCGCGCAGATGTCGTGCACCACCTCCGAATCGAAGAGCGGCTCCGTGCGCAGGCCGCCGCCGATGCGGTCATGCGCTTCGAACACCTCGACCCCGAGACCTGCCCGGGCGAGGGTGAGTGCGGCAGCGAGGCCGTTCGGCCCGGAGCCGACGACAACGGCATCCGTCATGTGAGAGCCTCCTGCGGCAGGTCCCGTGCGTCTCCGCGAGCGCCATCGCGTCAGTGACGGTGTGTCAGGCCGGATTCAATGGACGGCCAGCCATCCGATACCGGCGGCGCAGGTGACCCCCGCGACGGCGAGGGCGGCCACCCTGTGGCGGCGCAACGCGTATCCGAGCAGCAGGGCGGTGAGCAGCACGGCGATCGTGCCGAACGCGCCTCGCAACGGCCCATGGCTGTAGCCGAATTCACCGCAGTGGCGTATGAACCAAGCAAACCAGGCAAGCCTCATGACGCTCTCTCCGTGATTACTGAGGGCCGGAGCAGTGGCGGAACCATCTGATCCTTACCTTCCACGCAGCGAGGGAGTCGCGGCGAGGGTCTTCACCGCGAGTCGGTCGGTGCGGGCCGGGGTGCCGAGGCGGTGGACGAGGATCCAGCGGCCGTCGTCGTGTGCTGCGGCCACGACGGAAGAGCCGCGGGTGGCTCCGTTGTGCCACAAGGTCGACGAGCCCCGGCGCCAGCTGGGTGCCGGGGGGCCCAGCCTGCGGTCGACGAGCAAGCCGACGAGGAGGTCGGCCAGGGTCCGGCAGGTGGACCACAGGCCGCCCGCTGGCAGGATCGGTCCGGTCAGAGTCCACAGGGGGCGTGGCCGGCCGAACAGGTTTCGCGGTATGAGGCGTCGGTCCTCCGGGGGGAGTGCCGTCATCGCGCCTGCTTCCAGCCCCAGGGGGAGGAGGACGTACTCGTCCACCAGTTGCTGGAAGGTGAGTCCCGTGGTGGTGGTGAGGGCATGCCCGAGAACCGCATAGCCCAAGTTCGAGTACTCCTCCTCGCCCAGTCGTCCACTCGCCAACTGGTCCAGGCGGCACAGTGATTCACGCAAGGCCGACTCCGTGAAGCCGGCGTACGGGTCGTCGGGAGGACTGGAGAGCCCGGAAGGCAGACGCGGTAGACCTGAGGTGTGCTCGGCGAGATGCCGGAGGGTGATGGCCGTCCCCTTGGGCACCTCGGTCAGGCATTCCTCCAGCGGTGTGTCGAGGCTGAGGTCTCTCTCCTTCGCCAGCCGGATCAGGACCGTTCCGGTGAAGACCTTGGTGAGAGAGCCGATCTCGACGAACCGGTCCGCATCGTGGCCATGGGTGAGATGGCCACGAATACCGGCGCCGCCGAGAAGGCAAGTCGGTGTCAGCACTTTCCATTGCTCCCGTCAGACGAGTTCAGCTTCGGGCACGGCCTCGTTTCGTCCTGCTGCCATCGCCGCCGCTCCGCCGGCAGGTTCCTGAGGCCGGTTACGGCGGGCACGGAGCCATGCGACCGCGCGGTCGAGAGCACCCGACAGGAAGACGAGATCGCAGGCGATCATGGTCAGCGCGAAGCCTGTAAGCCCCATGAAGAACGCGATCGACACGTGGAAGCCGATGGACATGGCAGCCGCCCAGGGGCGCAATGCCGGGACGAGGACGCCCAGCGGGAAGTAGACCAGGAAGGCGACTGTCCCGTAGGTCCCCAGAACGACCAGGAAGTCGCTCTCGTACACCAGGTTCGACCAGCCGGGCAGTTCGAACTCCGGCACCCGCATCACGTAGAAGAGGGCCGTGCCGTCCTGCCATTCCTCGCCCATGACTTTGTAGAGACCCGAGACGACGTAGACGAGACAGATCTGCGTCGCGACCATGAGGACGCCAAGGTTGTGGAACGGCACGGAAACCGCTCGCACATGCCCCGGCACCCGCCCGGCGAAGCGCTTGGCGAGACCGACGGGAAGGGCGAACCGGTCATAGCAATGCGTCAGGAGCAGGAACGGAAGGACGACGTAGGCAAGGTTGTCCCCACCGTCCAAGAGGGCGGGTTGCCGCTGATAGAGGGACCACAGCAGGACCCAGTGGAACGCAAGGCCCGGTCGACCTCCGATACCGAGCATGACGGCCAAGGCCGCGAACAACCCGACGTGGAAGACCACCTCGAACCAGACGGGGGACGCGGACAGCGCATAGAGGCTGAATCCCGTCAGCTGTTCCTTGAACTCGTCGTGAGGCAACACTCCGTCGGGACCGAACAGGTAGTTCCGCTCCCGGTACTGGCTCACGTAGTACATGAGGCCGACGAACCCCAGGAGCATGCGGGTTCCCGAGATCCCGGTGACGGCAACCGCATGCAGCGACCAGGCGTCCAGGCGGGCACCGAAGTTCTTCATCGCAGATCCTTGGTGGGGGTCCAGGCGAAGTCCTTCACCAGAACCTTGCCTTCGGCTGAGGAGTCGTTCCGTTTGGACCAGGGCGGCAACTCGTGCACATACATGCGGACTTGCAGTTTCACTGCCTTTCCGTTGCACGCGGTCGGCATCTGGTCGTACGCGTAGCGGGAAAGGGACTTCACAGCCTCCGCCTCCGTGACCTTCTCGTAGGGCAGCGGGGGCAACATGGGTTTCTTGTCGTTGGTCTGCTTCTCCCTCAGCCTCCTGAGGATCTCCTCGCTGCTGGTGACGTTCTGGAGGCCGGCAGAGACGATGCGCACTTCACGCGACGGGAAGAGACGGGAACTCTGGGCCTTTTCAAGTCCGCGCGCCGAGACATCGAAGTATTCCGAGACCGATCCGTCCGCGCAGGCGGCCCTCGCCAGAATGCCGCGGTCGTCGGATACGGGCGTCGGAGCGAAGAGCTGCCAGTTTTGCGAGAAGTAGGGATCCAGATATTCCGCGACCCGGTCTCCGTATACGAGTTTCGCCGGGCTGAGCGGTGCCTGGGACAATGCGGCCATGGTCATGTGCGCGCCCAGGAGGGCGCCGCCGATGAGCAGCGCCGCCCTCCTGGTTGTGCGGTACGTCTTCGTCACGTGGTGATTACCGGTCGAAGACCGTGTCGGCCGAGACACCCTGCGGCAGTTCGGCAGGGGCAGCGAAGAGGCTGCCGTGCGACAGCATGTTGTCGGCATTGCTCTTCGCCACCACGGACATACCCTTGCCGACGGCCGTGGCCTTGTGCGCTCCCTTGGTGGCAGCCTTGCCGACGGACTTGGCGGCCTTTCCCAGCATGGAGCCGATGGCCTGCGGGGCAGGCTGCGACGACTCGACGGCGGCGACAGGCGCGGCCGGCTGGGCCGGGGCGGCCTGAGCGCTGCCCTGAGCCGCGACGAAGAGAGCGACCCCGGCAGTGGCGACGCCGGCAGCGGTGGCAATCTTCTTGATATTCATTGAAATTTCCTTCCCCGATTTGGACGATCCAGGTGTGGCCATGCTTCGACCACCCCAACAAGGCGTGCCGGGATGGTGCGCAGCGGACAACACCCTTGAGCCTGCCGCTTTGACGCCGGTCTCTCCATTGCCTCTTGAGGCATTGCCTCAAGAGGCAATGGCGTCCTCGGTCAAAGTTTCCCGATAATGGAGCGCCACCAGACTCGCCTCGAATCTGGATCCGACACCCAGCTTGCGCACGATGCTGGTGATGTGGGCCCTGACGGTTCGTTCTGCGACTCCGAGCCGCCGAGCGAGAAGGCGATTCGACTCACCCTTGGCAAGGTTGCGCAGCACCTCGCGCTCCCGGCCGGTCAGCTTCGCCAGCCTCGCCGCATCCACGGAAACGGGAAACGCGCGGATCTCTGCACCCGTGGTCATCGTGATCTCTCCCCCTGACTACGTTCACCTGTTGGCCCCGGGCAGAGCGGCGCAACAGGGTCAGCGGGGTGGAGTTGTTCAAGAGGCAGTGGTCAGTTGCCTACACGTCAACCACCCGGCTGGACTGTACTGTTGGAGCTTACAGGGCGCTCCGAGGAGATGACCTTGGGCGAGCGAGGTCGCGGACGGTCCCTCGCTGTCCCCGTACTCGCCCAGGTGCTTGGCGCGTACCAACGACCCGCTGCTCGGCCGCCCTCCGGTAGAGCATGAGGGCCATGAGCGGCGTGAACGGCGCCCCTTCGAAGAAGTCGGATCCTGACCGGCCACACTGAGGAGATCGCCGAAGCCCTGCAACAGCACGTCGACGCCACGAACTGGTAGCGCCCCTGGCGGCGGCTTGACCAGGCAGAAAGTACCCGCGCCGTGGTCTCAGTCTCGGTCTCGTTCACCAGCGTCCATGGGCGTTCGTCACACCCCCTCCCGTCTGCTCCGCCGCAGGTCAGAACACCCCCGCCCGCCCCCGAACGCCCAGACGAAGACTTGGAAAGCGTGTTGGGCCGCAACGGTCGTCGCGGAGCCCTGGATGCGTGAGCGATGCGTGAGCGGACGTACTGGGATGACGCCTCCAGATTTGGACTGGACGTCAAGCTCCAGCTCGCTGACCAGGCCGTTCTGGACGAGGGGGGTGCACGGCGGAAGCCCCGGCAGGATCCCGCCGGGACTTTTAATCCGTTGGTTGTGGGTTCGAGTCCCACACGGCCTACCACTCAGCCCCAGGTCAGAGACTCTCTGGCTTGGGGCTGATCTTGTTTCCGGGGGCGCCCGGGTCGATTGCCGGCCCGATCGGCAAACGATCAAGACATGAAAGAGCCCCGGTCTGTCCGCGACGGGGGACGCAGACAGGCCGGGGCAGTTGGAGGGGGCTAGGCGGTGGCTGGCGCGCTACCGGAGAGGCGACCCTTCGGCGTGGCTCCTCCGCAGTTCTCGCAAGAGACGACGACCAGGCCCTGATAGATCAGCGGGACCGTCTGCCGACTCCGGCACTCCCGGCACGGGGTGTGGCGGAACTGCTCGATGCACCTTTGTGCCTGAACCACCTGGCTCGCGTCCATGGTCAGACAGCCGCGGCGAGCTCCAGAGCGGCCGCCAGCTCCTCCTCGCTCGCCCGGAGGTGGTCGAATTCGCCCGCGAGCACTCCGTCGAAGAACTTGCTGATCTCCACACGGCTCATGAACAGGACCGGACCGTCCGTGTCCTTGTCGTCGGAGATCGCCACCATGCGGGTGCCGTCCGGGATGCGGTCGTGCGGATGGTCCTTGGCGTCCGGCGCCGCGGCCAGAATCACGCAGTCCTTCACGATCGGGTCGAGGTCGGTCCGCCCTGCCTTGTGCCAGTCCAGCCCGGGGGCGTTCGCGTTCTCGAAAGCGACCGTTCCGCGGCCATTGCTGAGTGTGCCCATGAGTGGTGTCCTCTCTCGTGGATGTGCGCTGTCCGTGCAACCCGCCCCGGCCGGGGTTTCCTGGCCGGAGTCATCCGGTCGGGGCGGGCGTCAGTGGGGTGTACGCAGCCGGCCGCGCGCCTTCTCAGCGGGCTCGTCGCTCTCACCTTCGGCGGTCTCGCAGTGCCCGCCGGCCTAAGCGATGCGGCGGCGCATGACGGCGCTGTGCAGACGGCGCTAGCGGCGCCCGTTGCGCGGGTTGTCGGCCACGGGCGCTCACCTCCCTTGGTCGCTACTTCACGTTGCCAGTGAAGAATGCGGCCTCCGACCTCCTTGGTGGCGCGCTTCACGCCCGCGTCCTCAAGCTCCTTGGCGAGGCGTTCGGCGTCCCAGTCGCCGTAGTCCTCGTCGAGGTTCTCCAGCCGGGCGAGCAGGTCGACGGTGTGCATCTTGGGGCTGTGCCGCATGACGGTGAGGCAGTCGGACAGTACGGGGGCCATGGTGACGCCTGCAGCCTCGGCGGCGGCCGTCATGTCGCCTGTGGCGTCGCCGGTGAGCTGGCCGGCGTCTTGGCGCAGGTGATGCACGCCTGCTGCGGATTGCCGTCGTGCACCAGCGACTCATGGGCGCCGACATCGTCGAAGGCGAAGGCGTACGCCTTGCCGTCCGCCATCTGCGCGTGGATCTTCCGCGCGAAATGGTTGGTCACCAGGTCCTTGTAGAAGCCCGCTGAACTCGCGTCCGGCTGGTTGGGGTTACTCAGCAGCGTGGGGCGGTTGTAGCCCGCGCACAGCGTGCGGGAGATCGGGCCGCGCACCTGGTCGTTCGGGGCGTCGAGCAGCTTGCAGCAACCGAAGATGCTGTCCGAGTCCGGCTTCTGGAAGGAGGTGACGACCGCCCCGGAGCTGTTGGTGAAGTTCATGGTGTTGCCGGAGACCCAGCCGTAGTACTTGACGTTGGGCTGGTCGGCGAACGGAGTGACCGTCAGCGTCGAGGTGGAGTACTTGCTCCACACACGGTTCAGGTAGTCGTTCATGACGCTCGCGGGCAGAGCGCCCGACGCGATCCCGTGGCCGGGCGCCGGCGCGCGCAGCACGGTGCCGTCGGAGCGGGTCTGGATCAGACCGGCCCAGCCGCCCGGCTGGCCCCGGAGCGCGTTGAAGAAGCCGTTGCAGCCGCCCGGCCTAGGCCTGAATCCACCGACGAAACCGGGGTCCGTGCAGCCTTCGTCCAGGTCAGCGGCCCAATCGAGCCGTTCCGCGTCTTCACCGCCCGGGTGAAGATCGATTACCACCCGAAGTGCTGGTTGACCTGGGAAGACATGGGACGCCCATTACCTGTCGTACAGCAACATGCCGGTGGCCCGTCCCGCACTAGCGGGAGTGAACTGATAGACGGCTTCGGCCCCGCACCCAGTCGTAGGGTGCGGGGCCGAAGCCGTTATGAGAGAGCTGTGGTCAGGCTACTCCTGGTCGGCGGTGCGGCGGCGCTTCCACCACACCAGGCCGCCGCCGATGGCCGCGAGGGCTGCGGCGAGTCCGGCGATCAGTCCGACCGGCGTGCTGGAGCCGGTGTCGGCGAGGTCGCCTTCCGGGTCCTTCCCGCCCGTGCCGCCGCTGCTGCCGGTAGCCGGGGGCGTGGTGGGGTCGGTGGGCTTGTCCGTCGGCTCACCCGGCTTGGTCGGCGTCGGCGTGGGAGTCGGCGTCGGGTCGGGGGTGTCACCGCCGCCAGAGACGTCGGAGGAGACGGTGTTGCCGCCCAAGAGCAGAAGGTTCGCGTCGCCGTCCTTGGCGTTGTCCGTCAGCGTGCGCACCGATGACTTCGTCTCGCGAGGGAGGTAGCGGTGCTCGGTGTCGAAGCGGAGCTTGGTCATGTTCCGCTTGGGCTGCTTGGAGAAGTCCACTCCACCCACGCTCATGGTGTAGGGGCCGCCGCCGGCGTCGTGCTCCCACTGCTGTTCGCCCTCACGCAGCGACTTCAGGTACGCCTGGAACACGCTCTCCCGCGTCCAGTCCTTGTTCTCGCCGCGCAGCGGCCACGAGGAGACGTCGTTGCTGTTGATGACCTTGTGGTAGTCGGTGGGGGTCTTGGCGTCCTGCTGGCGGATGAACTCCGCCGCTACACGGGCCGTGTAGGCGCGGCGCAGGTCGGCGTAGCGCGGGTCGTTGTTCACGCGCTTTTCGACCTCGGGCATGATCAGCCGGTTCATGCGGTCTTCGGTGGCCTTCTTCTCGGCCTCGTTGAACTCGCACAGGTACGGGTCGCCGGGCATGTTGTCGATCTTCAGGTACTGGGCCTTGACCTTCAGCGGCGTGTCCAGGATGTGGATGCCGCCGTTCTCCTCGCGGACGACCGCGGTGTCCGGCTCGATCCAGTTGCGGACCTGGAACCAGCAGGGGATGCCCTCAGCGTTGCGGGGCAGCGACTTCCAGTACTGGTCGGCCTCCGGGCGCTTCTTCGGGTTCATCGCGTCGGCGAAGTCCTTCTTCAGCTCCAGGTCGGCTTCCAGCAGGATCCGTCCGGCGTCGGTCTTCCCGAACGCGCTGTCCATGATCTTGTCGGGCTGGTCCGGGTTGAGGTTGACCCAGAACTTCTCCGGGCTCAGGGCGAGCCAGGTGAAGAAAGCGTCGTTGATGAGCTGCGCCTTTTCCTTGCCTCCCCAGCCCGCGGTGTCCTCGGTGACTTCCTTGGCGGAGAAGCTGTAGTCGACGCCTTTGCCCTTGACCGGCTTGCCGATGTACCGCAGGTCCAGGGTGGTGAAGTCCACCCCGCCGGGCCCCTTGGGCTGGAGCCGGTTGGGGTCGGCTGCGTTCTTACGGTCCAGGAACTCCTTCATGTCCTTCGGGTTCGGCCGCGACTCACGGATCAGATCCTGCGCGCCGCCGCCGGTCACCCCTTTGGATCCGGGGGGCTGCATGGTGGTCGACTTGTCCCGCACGCCGCCGCCCGGGGCCAGCTCGACCTTGCGGGAGCGGTAGTTGTACTCGGTGACCTTGCCCGGAGCGTTCTTCTTCAGCTCGTTCAGGTGGTCCTTGGCGGACTTCTCCTGCGGCTCGGCGAAGATGTACTTCAGCGACTTGACCGGGGATTCCTTCTGCTTCGACCAGGCGATGTCGCCCGGCTTCTGCTTCGGCTCCGGATGCCCGTTGGACTTGATCTCCAGCGCCTGCCCGGTGCTCTTGTTCCACGCATCCGCCTGACGCCGGTGAGTCTTGCCGGTATCGGGGTCGGTGTAGTCGAACTCCTTCTGGCAGATCCAGTCGTCACCGACGAGACCGTGTTCCTTGATGATCTTCTTCTCGAACGCCTTGCCGCGCGGGTCGTTCCCGGCGTTCTTGATCAGGATGATGTCGCGCCAGTAGGTGAAGTCCCCGAACGCGTTCGGGTTCTTCTTGCTGGCCCGGATCCACTTCCACCAGACTCGGTCGACCGGCCGGGACTTCGGAGGCTCCTTGGTCTCCTTCTCCAGGCGCTTGTAGTCCGCCTCGGACGGCCCCTGAAGACCGTCCCACTTCTTGCCCGGATTCTCGTACTCGTAGGTGTCCCACTGGGACTTCGCCCGTGACGCATCCCCGTCGGGCACCTCCACGATGGCAACGAGGTCTTCCGCGAGATCGAAGTAGTCGCGGCAGAGCATGCCCGGGTTCGGCGGCTTCCCCGGTGCGGCATCCGCGCTGGAGGTCAGGCCCGGAAGGCCGGTGAACGCGAGGGTTGCCGCGGCGGCGACCGCGACAGCGGATGCCAGGCGTGCCCTCACGCGTGAACGTATGGTTTTCAAGTGCTTTGTCCCTTACCTGCGGGGGCCTGGGGACATGTGAGAGAGCGGTGTGAGCCCCCGTGACATGACACCGCCAACGAGGCAGCCTAGTACCTGAACTCTTTGTGAATGCAACCCTATTGGGGCGCGTCGTACGTGCCGCCGCCGCTCTGTCAGAGGTGCCGGGTAGGGTCGGCCGGTATGGAGATGACCGACGACGAATACCAGGAACTGGCCGAGCTGGACCGCATACGCTCCAGCAACCCCGTCCTGGACGCCTGGCTTCAGATCCAGCAGCAAGAGTTCCCCGCATGGGCCCAGCGGTACGACGGGGACTGGGACTTCACCCCCGGCTCCCTTGAGCGCCTGGAGGCCCTCGTTCGCTCCCGCTACACCAGCAGCGACCAGGCATGGGAGGAACGCGGCAGCGACTTCCTCCAGACTGCCGCCTGGTATGTCGGCGAGGTCCACAACCGCACCTGCGGCACCCAGTGGCAGTACCACCCTGACTCCGCCGACGCCGACCCGGCCGTGTGGCCGTTCGTCACCGTGCCGTTCGACCGGCTCTTCGACTTCGAAGACGAAGACGGCATCGAATCCGACGCCAGGCCCCTGTACACGCCGGTCAACCGCCTGTGCGGAATCCTCGACGCGGACGGCGGGAGCCTCATCACCGACATCGACATCCACACACCCCCGCAGTAGTTTTCAGGATTACCTCAACACACCCTGGGGGAAGGCCGGTTAGGTCACGATGGTCCGACCGGTGCCGCGCATCCGCGCGCCCGACCGTGGAGAGGAACCCCTCTTGGCCACACCACGGCGATCCGCCCGCACAAAGCCCACGCTGGCCCGCGCCGCGGCCATCGCCCTCGCGGCCGTCGCCGCCCTGACCGTGCAGACGCCTCCGGCCGCCGCCGACGACATCTGCGGCCACCAGGTCGGCGGCGACATCCTGAAGAAGTACCGCGACATCGGCGGCGAGAACTCCCCCCTCGGATGCCCCACATCCGACGAGCTGACCACCCCCAACGGGCGAGGCAAGTACAACACCTTCACCGGCGGCTCGATCTACTGGACCCCCGAGCACGGCGCCCACCCCGTATGGGGAGCCATCCGCGACAAGTGGGCAGGCATCGGCTGGGAGGCCGGGAAGCTCGGCTTCCCCGTCGGCGACGAGCTGACCAACACCGACGGCCAGGGCAAACGACAGCAGTTCGAAGGCGGCACCGTCTACTGGCACCCCACCCTCTCCCACGGCGCCCACCCCGTGTGGGGAAGGATCGGCGAGCTGTGGGGCGAACACGGATGGGAAGGCGGAGAGTTCGGCTACCCCACCAGCGACGAAACCCCCGTCGACAGAATCAACGGCGTCACCCAGTCCTTCTCCGGCCGCCAGGCCACCCTGTACTGGTCCGCCTCCATGGGCCCCAAGCAGGGCGTCTGCGAAGGCGAATGTGTCGGCTACCAGGCCCACACCAACGCGGAATGGATCAGCAAGACACGCGTGGCGCGCGGCATCGACAACGGCAACGTCGATGTCGAGATCTTCCCCACCGACGCTGGCTTCGAAGACGCCGACCGCGACTACGACCGCCTGTGGGACCAGGCATGGAGCGCGGTCCCCTACCCGAAGAAGCTCACCGACGCCCAAGGGTCGTCGATGTACAAGCAGCTCGCCTGCCACGCCCGCTACTCCTACCCACTCCCCGGAGGCGGTCACAACGGAGGCGACACCTGGCAGTTGGAGTCGTGGCGGCCGGATGTGTCCTGGGACTACGCCATGAATCCCATCCCCGTCGGCCTCCACGGCTGCAACTGGACCTGACCATCCACACCCTCGCCGTCGCTGAAACCCACGTCGACGAATAGCCGCGCATAGCAAAGGGGCCCGTGCCTTCGCGCGGGCCCCTCGACAGACGTTCAGAGGCCTCGCATTCGGGAGTCCGGTCGCCTGGCAACCTTCGCCGCGATCACCCGACTGCCAGGCCGCAGGCAACTCCCTTACACGGACTGGGAAAACCTCAACGTCTCGGCGTCCCGTCGACGTATATCCGGGGTGCCGGAGACCAACTCTGGCTGGTGTTACGGCGCTTCCGGGCGACTCTCGCGAAGTTCCTCGGGGATCTGCTGCTCGAACCAGACAACCTTGCCGGTGCTCAGCCTCCTCGCCCCCCAGCGCCGCGCGAGCTGATCGACCAGGAACAGGCCGCGGCCGCCCTCGTCGCCCGGCTCCGCGTGCCGCATCCTGGGCACTTGCGGCGAGTCGTCGGCCACCTCGCAGCGGAGCACGTCGGTGCGGAGCAGCCGCAGCGCGACGGGCCGCGAGGCGAAGCGTACGGCGTTCGTCACGACCTCGCTGACCAGGAGTTCCGTCGAATCGAGCATGGAGTCCAGGCCCCAGCGGTGCAGCGCCCTGCGGGTCAGCCGGCGTGCCCGCCCCGCGGTCAGCGGATGAGGTTCCAGGAACCAGTACGCGACGCTGTCCGGAGGGAAGCCGTCGAACCGGGCGGTGAGCAGTGCGATGTCGTCGTCCCGGTCACCCGGGCCCAAAGCGTCCAGCACCTGGTCGCACAACAGCTCCAGCGGTGCGGATACGAGCCTTTGGGCTGCGGCTTGGAGGCGGCCGCGCAGCGACTCAATACCTGTCCACACGTCTGTGCCGCGGGACTCGACGAGGCCGTCCGTGTAGAGCAACAGGGTCGCTCCGGTGGGTGCGGGCATCTCCACGGATTCGAAGGCGACGCCGCCGACACCGATCGGCGCGCCCGGCGGGACGTGCAGCACCTCCCCGCGACCGTCCGGGTGCAGAAGAACCGCGGGCGGATGGCCGGCGTTCGCCACCAGCAGTCGGTGCGATATCGGGTCGTAGACCGCGTAGAGGCAGGTCGCTATGTGCTCGCTGCCGAGGCGCTGGGCCTGCTCGTCGAGGTGGTGCAGGACCTCGTCCGGGGGGAGGTCGAGCCCGGCGAGGGTCTGCACGATGGTGCGCAGCTGGCCCATGATCGCGGCCGACGTCATGGAATGACCCATGACATCGCCGACGATCAGCGCGACGCGGTTGCCGGGGAGGGGTATCGCGTCGTACCAGTCGCCGCCGACCTGGGCGGTCTCCGAGGCCGGCAGATACCGGCTGGCCAGCTGGACGCCGGTGGGCTCGGGCAGCGACGACGGGAGCATGGTGCGTTGCAGCGTGTCCGTGACGGAGGCCTCGTGTCCGTACATCACTGCCTTTTGGACGCCGAGAGCGGTGTGCGTCGCGAGCTGGGAGGCGACGAGCAGGTCGTCACCGGTGAAGGCGGGCCGGTCGGGCCGGCGCAGGAGGACGACGGTGCCCAGGGCGCGGTGGCGGCCGTGCAACGGGGCGATAATCAGCCTCCGGCCCGGCGGCAGCGTCCCCGGGGCACTCGCCATCCGCCCCAGCAACTCGGCCACCGCGGGCGCGATCCCCGGCGCGTCGCCGAACGCAGGCCGCCCGGCCCGCAGCAGCCCCGTGAGCTCGGCGACATCCGGGCAGGTGAGAAGGCTGCCCAGCAGGGGCATCCGGGACCAGTCGGCGTCCCGAGCCTCCGGCGCGATGTCGATGCTGTGCAGCTTCAGGGCGACGGGCGTGGCAGGCTTCTCGTCCCCGACCGGCAGCGGATCGTGCAGGTGGATGACTATTGCGTCGGCGAACGCGGGGACGGCTGCCCGGCGCAGTTCCAGGAGCGTCTCGTCCAGGTCCATCCCGCGGGCGATCTGCCGGGTCGCCACGTCGAGGTATCGAAGCCGGTCCGTCTGCGGCCCGGCATCGTGTGTCGCCGCGTCCCGGGAATGTTCCACTTCGGGACTTTCGGCGCGCGACGCGGTTCGCCCCGCGTCGCGCGCCGGGGCGAGCGGCCCCCACTCCGGCCGCCCGGACGCGTCCCCGGCGCGGCCACGGCGCGGCGGGGGCGGCCGGGGTGTCCGGGTGACCTGCGGGTCCATGGGCGCGGTACCCCCCACCTGCGCCAGGGGACCGCCCGCCGGCCGGGCGGCCTCGGCGGACGGCCCGGCTGGGCCTTCATCGGGGATACGGTGCTCCGTCACGCGTTTCGTCCCGTTCGGGGGGTTGGCGCCGCGGACCGCGGCAGACGGATGGCGCGTCTCAGCCGCGTCGCCTGCAGCAGAGGAAGAGCTGCTCCTCTGGCGGCACGTCCGTGATCGCCGGGGCGTAGGTGTAGGAGGACTCCTTGATGATCTCGAAGCCCCCCTCCTCCATGACCTTGTGCAGGTCCTCACGCAGGTAGCCGGACACCCGGATGGTGTTTCCGAGGAACGGGATCGAGAAGTTGTCCACATCGGCCTCCACCATCGACATGATGAACAGCCCGCCGGGAACCAGCAGCTCGTGGACAGTCCGCAGCGCGAGTGGGATCTCGGCGCGCGGGAGCATCAGCAGGGAGAAGAAGGCCGCGACCGCGTCGAAGCGGCCCAGGTCCACAGGGCCACCGGGCCGCAGGTCTGCGATGTCCAGCTGGTGGAATGCCGCGCCGGGGACGTACTGCCGGGCGAGTTTCACCATCCCGTCGGACAGGTCGACGCCCACAACCTCGAACCCTGCGTCCGCCATCTGGCGCGCGGTCGGCATGCCGGTGCCGCAGCCCAAGTCCAGCACCCGGGATCCGGCAGGCAGGGACGCGGCCAGCCATTCGCCGGCGGAGAGCTGACCCTCCTTGTGCGGGAAGGCCTCGTCGTAGCGGTCGCCTATGGCATCGAAGGCCTCGGCCTGGCCCCTGCGGTCGAGCCGAATGCTCTCGTAGCCGGTCCCGCTGTCCCCATTGATCACGAAAGCACCCTTCCGTAAGTCATTTTGAAGTATCCCATAATCGCATTGCCCGTCCACGGCCGTCGATCACGAGCAGGCTCGTGTACGTGTCCGAGGTGAGCGTGATCGTGGAGTGACGCAGGGTCTCCTTGATCGTGTGGAGATCACCACCGCTTGCGCCTTGGTGGCGTCGGTGATGCGTGCGACGGCCGTATCGTGCGCGGGCCGCACTGTGCACGATAGACCTCCCGGCATTCCCTGAGTGGGTGTCAAGTAGGCGTCTGCGCGGCAGTACGAGTCGACAGGGGGCGCTATCCGCAACTCTTGGGCAGGACTACTCTGTTCAGTGAAGCCCCAGCCCCTGGCAGCCATGACCTGTTCTGCTCCGGGAGGCCTGCCATGCTCGTCCTGCTTTTCATCCTCGTCGTGGCTCTGATCGGCTTCGGTTTCCTCAACTCCGTCTGGTGGGTGGCCGCGGCCGTTTTGCTCTTCGGTCTCGGCCACTACGGCCGCGGTGGTTCCGGGCGCCGCGGCCATGGCGACGATGCCGATTACCGGGATTACCGGGACTACCGCGATCAACAGGACCGCTGGGACCGCCGATACAGTCGGCAACACCGGAGCCGCTGGAATCGCCAGGACCGTCGGGACCACGATCATCGCAGGTGAGCGACGGTCGACGCCGCCTGATAGAGCCGCCCGCGCGGCAGGTCGGCGTGGTGGGTCTTGGATCTTGGGGCGTGGGGCGTGGGGCGTGGGGCGTGGGGCGTGGCGAGAATGTCGGCGGCCGGCAACGCGCATCAGACCCTCAGCCGGGGGCACTCGGGGACTCAGGACGCGTACCGCGCGCCCACACCCGAGGGAGACATCGTGACGTCGTCCCACACACACGGGCGGGGCCGAGCCTCGAGGTTCACGGCCCGCCGCTCCGCGGAGAAGCAGACGTTGACCGCCGCAGGGCGGGCGGGCTTTGCCGCCCGGGGTGTCGTGCACATCCTCATCGGCGCGCTGGCCGTCGGGATCGCTCTGGGAAGCGGTGGCGAGGAGGCTGATCGCCAGGGCGCGCTCCGCCAGGTCGCGGAGCAGCCCTTCGGGAGAATGATGCTGTGGGCGCTTGTCGTCGGCTTCGGCTGTATGGCGCTCTGGCGGGGCGCCCGCGCGGTGATGACCAGGGGGCCTCGGCGGAAGGCCGGTTCCCGGCTGTTGGACGGTGGCCGGGCGGTCTTCTACGCCGCGGTCTGCTGGGCAACTGCCGCGTTTGCCGCCGGGAGCGGCCAGGGCTCCAGCGGCGATGCGAAGTCTCAGGACTGGACGGCATCGGCGCTGAAACTGCCGTACGGACGTGTGCTGGTGGGTGTCGTGGGCTGCATCCTGATCGGCGTCGGCGTGGTGCTCGCCGTACGAGCGGCGCTGCGGCGCTTCCTGCGGCATTTGGACACCGGCGCCATGGGCCGCCGCACGCGGCAGGTCGTGACGGGGCTGGGCGTGGGCGGCGGAGTGGCGCGTGGCACGGTGTTCGCCGCAGCAGGGATCTTCATCCTGGTGGCGGCCGTCCGCTTCGACCCGAACGAGGCCAAGGGCGTGGACGAGACGCTCCGCAGCTTCGCGCACACCCCTATGGGGCCGTGGCTTCTGGTCGCCGTCGCGGTCGGACTGATTCTCTTCGGCATCTTCTCCTTCGCCTCGGCGCGGTGGCGCCGCCTGTGACCGTTCACCGGCGGCGGTCGTCGAGTCGTGTGGCGTCGAGGCCGGGGGCCAGGGCTGCTTGTTGTGGTCGTGCAACCGCCGTGGCGAGGGTCAGGTGCCCAGGCCGGCGAGGGGTTCGGAGTCGTCGATGAAGGCGCGGGCGAGGTCAGACAGGCGGCGGTTGTGTGCGCGGGCGTAGCCGCGCAGTGCGGTGAAGGCCTGCTCCATGTCGATGCCCTGGCGTTCGGCGAGTTTGCCTTTGGCCTGTTCGATCAGTACGCGGCTGTTCAGCGCGGTCTGCAACTGTTCGTTGAGGACGTTGCTGCGGTGGGTGGAGCGTTGTTGCAGGAGGCTGATGGTGGCGACGTCGGCCAGGGCTTGGGCGATGGGTGTGCCGACCGGGTCGAAGGGGCCGGGGTGGGTGCGGAAGAGGTTGAGGGCGCCGACGACCTCGTCCCGCAGCCGCATCGGGAGGGCTTGGACTGCCGTGAACCCGCTGTGCTGGGCGTGTGCGACGAAGCGTGGCCAGCGGTCGGCCTGCGTGCGCAGGTCGGGGACTGTTACGGGTGCGCCGGTGTGGAAGCATTCCAGGCAGGGGCCTTCGTCGTTCTGGAGCTGGAAGAGCTCGAGCAGGCGTACTTGTTCGTCGGAGGCGGCCATGACGCGGAGTTCGCCGTCCCGGTCGGCGAGTAGCACTCCGGCCGCGCTGGCACCGAGCATGCCGACGCACCGGTCGGTCAGCAGGCGCAGGAAGTCGATCAGGTCGAAGTCGGCGACCAGGTTGTCCGCCAACTCGACGAAAGTTTTGGCGAGGAGCTGCTCATTCATCGTGCCACCCTCCGTCGAAACTACTCCCGCCGGGGAGGGGCGGGAAGTGCAGCACGTGCATCGGTCGGCTCCTTGCCTCAGGCATCCTCGTCGGCCTGATCCGCGTCCGTGTCTGTGTCTGTCTCCGGGAGGAATTGGTCTGTCTCCAGGAGGAATTGGAGTCGGCGGCCCACCACGTCGGCGGCCACGTCGGCGAGCCGGCGTCCGTGGGCATAGGCATGGGCGCGCAGTCGGACGAAGGCCTCCTCGACGCCGACACCGAGTTGTACGGTGAGCATGCCGGTGGCCTGGTCGATCTGGGACCGGTACCTGCCCAGGTCTTCGGACGGCCTGTCCAGCGGGATCCCGGCGGGCGGCGTATGCGGCTCTTCGATCTGCGCATCGAGCAGGACCAGCGTCGCGGTGTCGGCGAAAGCCATGGCATCGGCCAACTCCTCAGCGTTCAGCTCGACGGGCATGCTGGAGTAGAGGTCAAGAACTCCCGGACTGATCGCCCCGATCTGTAGAGGGAGCGCGAAGACCGCGCCCGCTCCGGCCTCCAGGGCCGCAGCGGCGAACGCAGGCCAGCGGCCCTGTATTTCACCGGTGCGCAGATCGGGCGTCAAAACGGCTGTGCCGAGGGCGAAGGCATCCACGCACGGCCCCTCACCGAGGGTGAGTTGCAGTTCCTCCAGCTGGTGGCTGATGTCGTCGGTGCTGCACAGCGGATGGCTGGCCGCGGTCCGGGACATCGCGGACACCCCGGCCCCGCCGACCGGCAGGGCTGCCACCGCGGCGGTGCACACATCCACCACGCCGACGCGGGCGCCCCGTGGGGCCGCCTGCTCGGCCACCAGCACCCGGATCCGCGCCGACCGGCTTTGGGGCGTCATCCGGGCCACTGCTCACACAAGGCCTCGACCTGCCGGCGGTTCACCCGGCAGGCCATCCCAGCACACCGCCCAAGAGGGCAGGCACGACCGGGGCAGGCCGACGCGGCGAGGCTGAAGCAGTCGGGACGGGTCCGCCCTGGAGAGGAGCGAGCAGGCGTCCGAGCGGGAGGCCGCGGAGCAAGAAGCCGGAGTCGGTGAGATCGACGAGCCGAGCCACCAGCGGCCGCGGGTAGTGCAGTTGGAGTGATCCACCGGCTGCGGTGGTCCGTTGTGACGCGTGGAGGAAAGCGTTGAGGCCGCTGCAGTCGCAGAAGGCGACAGCGGTGAGGTCGATGTCGATGGTGCGGATGCCGTCGCGCAGGCACTGCTCAAGCGATTCGCGCACCAGCGGGGCTGTGTCGATGTCGATTTCACCGGCCAGGGTGAGCAACGCCCGGCTCTCTCTGTCGTGCCGATAGACCTTCAGCTGCGGAATGGGCATGACGCCTCGGTTCAGGAGACCATCAGGACAGCGGATGCGGCGATGCCGGACTTCCGGCTCCTCCTGGCGCGCTGCCGGTCGGGGCATACTTTCGGCGGAGGCAGGCGAATGACCGGTCCAGCAGCCTGTGTACCAGGACAGGGGACCCACCCAGTTCCCTCCAGGGGGATGCGCCGGGTGACCGGACGGAAGATCCGCTCCCCGCAGCCATCTGTGTTGAGCAACAACATGCCGCCGGGGTCTGGGACGTCCACGCAGCAGCATAGTCCTCAGTCCGGTCCGATGGGCGACCGAAAGACCTCGTTCTCAGGGACTGGACACTCTCCTGGAGGCGGCAACGCTGCACATATCCGTTGCGCCGCACGGTACTTGGGGACGTACGAAAAGCCGCGGGGACGTGATCGCGGCGACGGAACGGACAGCGGGTCTCGAAGTCGTCGTCTCGCTCAGCGCCGGCGTCCGCGGCCCCTGGGGGACAATCCGGAACCCACGCCCCCCGAGTGCAGGGCGAGGAGGGCAAGCCCGACGAACATGAGGCTCGTCGGGCTGAAGATCGCCTCGGTCGACGTTTCGGTTACGTGAATGATGAAGGCGATGACGAAGAGCGCGGCCGCCGCGAATGCCAGCATCTGACTTCTCCTGCCAGTGGACGGCGAACCACACGTGGTCCCGGTGGTTGCGCCGCTATCGATCGTCTGCCCTGCCAAAAGCCGAGCATTCGTGCGCGAGCCTCACGCGTGCGCGAGCCTCACGCGTGTGCGGACGGCCCGGGGCGTGAGTCGGCCGAGTCGGCGCCGGTGTCGATGAGGATCTGTTCGGCCTCGGTGGTGTTGTGTGCCTCGACCGCTCTGGCCATCGCGGCGCGCGCCGCATCGGGTGTTGCCTGCGGCGGCACCACCAGCAGTGAGAAGTGATCCCCGTCGCCTCGGGTGATGAGGACGGTGTCGTCACCCACGGGGAACGAGTCGATGTGCACGACCCGGTCGTCGATGCTCAGGCGCGTCGGGAGTCCCTCCCAGGCGCTCGCATCCAGTCCGACGCGGGTTATGGGGCCGAGGTGTTCGGTCAACGCGGAGACAAGACTGGGCAGCTCGGCGCCGACACTGCGGGAATGCGGCCACCACGCGCCGTCCAGCGTCCCCTCCCGGGCCCGGGTCGTTTCCAGCCGCAAGAGAGCTGTGCCGGGTTTCACGGCGTGGTAAATGGCGTCCGGCAGGAGCTTGCCAAGGTCGGGGGTGTCGGAGTCGCCCATTGCGTGTCCGCCCGTCCGAGACTCCTGTGTCCGCCGGTCGTCAGATGGGATGGCGGTGTCGGCGTGGCTGCGCGCCAGGGAAGTCTCCTTGGCTCAACCGTACCCCGGGGAGCCGACGGCAGCCTCTGGCCCGAGGCCGGGAGCGGTGCTGAGAATCAGGAGGAAATGCCTGGTCGCGCCCATGTTTGTGACCCCTGGACCGGAGTACAGTGAAGAGACCGGGGGCATTTCGCGCATCTGCTCCCATGCGGGTGCCGCTCTCGGAGAGCAGCAACACCGGGCCGTTTTGCGACGGCCCGGGGGCGGGTCCGCATCATGACCGTGACCATCGGCCGTACGACAATCCCCGGGCGGGTTTCCTCGCCGGGGGCCCGCTTGTCCCTGACGTCGGCGGGCTCGGTTCGGGGCCTGCTGGACGGCGCCTGGTGGCCTCGCTCCCGCGACCTCTCCCGCGAACTCCCTGCCCTGACGGACGCGCTGGACGGACTCTGGGGCAGGATCACGCGCGTCACGGTGAATCCCGCCTATTGGCCCGTGGTCCCGCGCAAGGTGCCGGTCACCGGGCGCATGCTGCACGTGGGGTGGTTCAGGGACGAGCAGGACCCGCACAAACTGATCCTGCTTTCCTACACCGTCGGCCGCTGGGACCTGTTGGTGATTCCACCGGAGACCGATGCGGCTTCCGCCGCGCGGCTCATGGCCGCCGCAGCCACTCCCGGGAGTTTCCGCACCGCCAGCCGTCTGATGGCTGACGAGGCCATTGCTCGCGGCGCGACGGATGCCCGGAGCCGGGAAGAGGAATGGGAGACCGACGGCGGCGCCGGGTCCGGCGGGGCCGGGTCCTCACCGCTCGGGATCCCGAGCGGCCTCCAGCGCTGCGCCCAAGGGATGTGAGCAATGTGGAGACCGTCATCACCGTGGCAGTGGTTCTCGCCGTGATCGCCATGGGAATCTTTCTGATCCACCAGCTGAATGCCCAGCACGACGCCCGGATCGCCTCGTTCCACTACGGCGAAGCCATCCAGGGACTGGGCCGCCGCCGGAGGCCGAGGCGCCGTCGGCCGGCCACCGGGCCCCCCGGACCGCCCGAGGCCGGCACCCACGGCGACCAGCACGATGGAGGCCGCGGATGAGCCCCGCGGAAGGAGTGCCTGCCGCCGGGCGCGCCGAAGTCGAGATCGTCGCCGCGTCCCCCGGGGCCGCCCGTCAGGTCGCAGAGGTTCTCCGGCGCTGCTTCGCCTCCACCGAACAGCGCAGCTACCCCGCCGGCCGCGACGGTGGAACCAGACTCCACCTCACCGTGGACACCACGCATGCCGCCGAGCCCGCGCGGTCGTGGCTTGCGGCCAGCCGGTCAGCGGGCGACGACCCTGCGCAGGCGGACGGCACCTGACGCAGCAGGACTCCTGCACCCACGCCGAGCACGAGAGGACGGCAGGCAGTCATGGCAACACTGCGCGAGCGGAAGGCCTACCGGGAGCAGGTCATGAAGGCCCTGTACGAAGCCACCGAGGGCAACCGCCTTCTGGGTGTCACCGGGGCGAAGTTGCGCGACGACCTCGGTGTCCATGAGGAGGACCTGGCTGCGGCGTGCACGTATCTGGTGGGCGAGGGGCTGATCGCGGTCGACTGGGCGACGGGCAATACGCCCTCGATGGTCACGCTGACGCATCAAGGAATCCGGCTCATGGAGGCTGAAGAGGAGGAGCAGGGCTGAGGTGACGCCCGCGGACCGGATAGGCGGCGGCCTGCTCCCTTGCCTGCTCCCCGAGGAGCCCGCATGCTCCCGGCGAGTGGTTCCGAAAAAATTCTCCGCGCGATGTCGAGAATCCGTCATCGGCTGCGACGTCCCCTGTGAGAGTTGCCCACCAAGGGTGGCTACGCATCCGAAGGAGCGACGTCATGAAGTATCTGGTGATGGTCCAGGGCTCGCAGGCCGACTACGAAGCGATGCGCGGGAAGGCGTCCGCCCACAGCCCGGCCTGGAGCGAGAAGGATCTGCAGGCGATGTTCGCCTTCATGGGCGAGGTCAACAACGACCTCTCCGAGTCCGGCGAGCTCGTGGACGGGCAGGGACTGGCCGAGCCGGCCCTGACCCGCCATGTCACCGTGGACAAGGACGGACGGCCTGTGATCACCGACGGTCCGTACGGAGAGACCAAGGAGCTGCTCGCCGGGTACTGGGTGCTCGAATGCGAGAGCCTGGAGCGGGTCACCGAGATCGCCGCGCGCGTCGCGCAGTGCCCCATTCCGGAAGGGGCCACCGACTACCCCGTGGTCATCCGGCCCATCCAAGACGGCGGAGGCGATTGTTGAGACGTACGACCGAGGTTGAGGACCTGCTGCGCCTGCACGCGCCGCAGGTCCTCGGTGCGCTGGTACGGCGGTACGGACACTTCGGCCCGGCCGAGGACTCCGTACAGGAAGCGCTGCTCGCCGCCGCGCAGCAGTGGCCTGAGCAGGGACTGCCCGACAATCCCCGCGGCTGGCTGATCAAGGTCGCGTCCCGTCGTCTCACGGAGCAGCTGCGCAGCGACGAGGCCCGGCGCAGACGCGAGGAGACGGTCGCGGCGCTGACCCCCCGGGACGCGTTCACGGCGCCTGCGCCCGGTGAGAGCCGCGCCCCCTCCGAGGACGACACCCTCACTCTGCTCTTTCTGTGCTGCCACCCCGAACTCACCCCGGCCGCGCAGGTCGCGCTCACGCTGCGGGCCGTCGGCGGTCTGACCACGGCCGAGATCGCCCGCGCACATATGGTGCCCGAGGCGACGATGGCGCAGCGGATCAGCCGTGCCAAGCAGAAGATCAAGGGCGTGCCCTTTCGGCAGCCGGGGCCCGAGGATCGCGATCGGCGGCTCGCCGTGGTGCTCCAGGTGCTCTACCTGATCTTCAACGAGGGCTATACGGCCACTTCCGGCAGCGACCTGAACCGTGCCGACCTGGCCGGCGAAGCGATCCGGCTGACCCGGGCCGTACGCCGGCTGCTGCCCAAGGAGGGTGCGGTGGCCGGGCTGCTGGCGCTGATGCTGCTCACCGACGCCCGCAGCGCGGCGCGCACCGGCCCGCACGGCGAGCTGATCCCGCTCGACGAGCAGGACCGCACCCGCTGGGACCAGGAGTCGATCGCGGAGGGCACATCCCTGGTGGAGGAGGCTCTGTCAGAGGGGCCGGCCGGGGTCTACCAGCTGCAGGCGGCGATCGCGGCGCTGCACGACGAGGCGGCGCGCGCCGACGACACGGACTGGCCGCAGATCCTGGCCCTGTACGACCTTCTCGTACGCCTCGCTCCCGAGCCGATGGCCGAACTCGGCCGGGCCGTGGCCCTCGCCATGGTGCACGGGCCCGAGGCCGGGCTCGCCGAAGTCGCCAAGCTGGAGGACCGGTTGGCGGGCCACCACCGGCTCGACGCCGTACGCGCGCACCTGCTGGAGAAGGCGGGAGACGCCGAAGGCGCACGCGCCGCTTATCAGTTGGCGGCCCGGCGCACCCTCAGCGTCCCGGAGACGCGCTACCTCCAGATGCGGGCGGCCCGGCTGCTGCCCTGACGCGGCCGGCGCAGCTCGCGGCGGGACCGGCCAACCCCCAGGTCAGCGGCGGGATTTTGGCACGGCGGGCGCTGTTGCGAAGTGGTGACAGTACGGGGATTGTCCGGCCGATCTTCAGTGGTGAAGGTGAGCACATCGCCGCAAGCCGGGACCGAAAAGAACCGAACGGGCCCGAAGAGGCCCGCGAGGGACCCAGGGGGACCCAGAGGGACCGAAGAGAACCGGACGGACGGCGATCTCTCATCTCGCTTCACCGTCTGTCGCGGCGCTCTGCCGCGCTGCTCTTTTGTACGGCCAACTGTCGCCCATCCAGCGGCAGTTCGGCCCTAGTCGATTCCTTGGGGGGAGTCCACCAGGTCCGCTCGCCTTGCCGCCGCAGCCGCGATCACCGCCACCGCCACCGCCACCGCCACCCTGTCCCGCTCACCGCCGCCGCCTACGCCACCCCGGTGGGCTCCGGCAAGCCGCTCACCATAGAGCTGGGCGCCCCGGCGCCGGGCGGGCCGCTGACCCGCGGCGGCGCGAGCGAGACCTTCTCCTTCACGGTGAAGAACTCCGCGGACAAGCCGGTGGACTTCCAGCCGTGACTGGTCGGCGAGACGGACGGCGCGAGCCGTCCGGGACCCCGCCCGCCTCCGCCACTACCTCGGCGGCGGCCGCCGCGAACGACGCCGTCACCACCACCGGGGCCATCGCCAGTACCGGAGCGTCCAGCTCCACCTGGTACGCGGCGATCACCGCCGCGGTCCTGATCGCGACCGGCGGCGCGCTCACCGCACTCCGCCTGCGCCGCCGCTGAAACAGCGCGCCCAGGCCGCTGCCCAGCTGGGCGACACATCCCTCTGGAGGGGCTCCCGAGCCGCTCCGGAGCGGCTCGGGAGCGGCTTCAGAGCAGGCGTCTCATAAAATGGAGTTGATCTTGCTCCGGATGGCGTAAGGTTGTGTTCACCGACGCGGGGTGGAGCAGCTCGGTAGCTCGCTGGGCTCATAACCCAGAGGTCGCAGGTTCAAATCCTGTCCCCGCTACTGAAGGCAGTGGCCCGGCACTCGATGAGAGTGCCGGGCCACTGCCGTATCCCCTCACTTGTCGTCTCCTCGCTCACGCCCGCGTCGCCCGGTTGGCCGATGGTGAGTCGCCGCCCGGCGCGGCTACGGCCAGCCTGGGAAGGGCGCGGTACCGTCCGCAGCCAGGCGGACGGGCAGGAGATCACAGGTGGGGCACCGACAGCAGGCCGGCGGCTACAGCGCTCCTCGTATCGTCCGTGTGCTGCCCACGCTGATGATCGTCGGCGGTCTTGTCTTCGACTACTTCACCCCGCCCAGATTCACGGCCGTGCCGTTCTTCGCGGCCGCCCCGCTGATCGCCGCGCCCTTCTCCTCCTGGATCGCCACCCTGCTGACCGGCATCGCGGCGACCCTGTCCGTGCTCGGTCTGCGCTACTACAACGAGACCGTGTCCGAGGTCACGTCGTTCACCGAGCTGTTCACCGTGCTCACCGTCGCCGGGCTCGCCCTGCTCATCAACCGCCTCGTAAGACTCAGCCGTGAGCGCCTCGCCTCCGCCCGGGTGATCGCCGAGGCCGCCCAGCGCGCCGTGCTGCCCGCCCCCGCAGCCCGGATCGCCGGGCTGCACATCGCCGCGCGGTACGAGGCGGCGCAGGCCGACGCCTTCATCGGCGGCGACCTCTTCGCCGTACAGGACACGCCCTTCGGGGTGCGGCTGGTGGTCGGAGACGTACGGGGCAAGGGGCTGGAGGCGGTCGAAACGGTGGCCGTGATCCTCGGGGCGTTCCGGGAGGCTGCCGAGCAGGAGGGTTCGCTCGAAGGGGTCGCCGCGCGTCTTGAGCGGGCGCTGGCGCGTGAGGGCACGCGGCGGGACGAACTGGACGCGGTCGAGGGGTTCACCACCGCCGTGCTCGCCGAGATCCCGCACGGCGAGGGCGTCTTGCGGGTAGTGAACCGGGGCCATCCGGAACCGCTGGTGCTGTACGCCGACGGGGACGTGGACATCCTGGAGCCGACCCAGGCCGCGCTGCCGCTCGGAATGGGCGAACTGGGGGCGTGGCCGGACCGGTCGGATGCGCATCCGCTGCCCCCCGGGGCCACGTTGCTCCTCTACACGGACGGTCTCTCCGAGGCGCGCGACGCGAGCGGCGTCTTCTACGACCCCGGCGAGCGGCTTGCGGGCCGGCTCTTTCCAGGGCCCGAGGAGCTGCTGGACGTGCTCGTCGACGACGTACGACGGCATACGCGCGGTGGGGCCACGGACGACATGGCGCTGCTGGCGGTCAGCCGCCCCACCGAGGGGCAGCCGGACCGCCGCAGGATCGTGCCGGTGGTCAGAGCCCTTGCAGGTTCGGAGCGCCGGAGCAAGTGAAGGCCCATCGCGCGGCGATGGGCCCGACGCAGGACGCGGCCACGTGCCCGACGCGTCCGACGCAGGACCCGGCACCGTGCGTAGTCGAAGCACACCCCTCCGCATAACATTTGAAGCACTGTCAGATGAAGGTCCTGGTCCGAGAGTAGATCAAGTCGCCCGACTCCGGCCGTTTGTGTCCTGGTAAGTCCCTGTCAAAGTCGTTAATGATCAGTCGGAACAGCTTGGAATACGACCCCGGAGTCTATTAACGTTCGATAACGCAGCGCGGTCGTCCCAGTCGTCGCTAGAGACGGCACCGTGCGCACGCGCCGAATCCCGCAAGGGAACCGGGGAACCACCAATTGGGGTGAATCGGGCACCTTTTGCCGCTCTTTCCGCGGTCGAGGCGCTCGTAGGAGACCTTCCTGCTCCGAACCCGTCAGCTAACCCGGTAGGCGAGAAGGAAGGAAAGGAGCACGCCTCCGTGGCGTCCAACAAGCCTGCCCCCGAAGCACCCTTCGGAACCCTGGAAACTGAATTCTTCGGCGACGAACCGGCGGAGCGGGCATGGGAGGAATGGAACCCCACCGAGGACTCCGTCCGTCCGGTGCGCGGCCGGCACCGCGTCATGAAGCAGCGCGGCGGGCTCGCCCGCAGCTCCACGGTGCTCGGCGTCGGCGTGATCGCCGCGGTAGGCGCGGGCGGCATGGCCACCGCGCAGGCGAAGCCGCCGGTCTCCATATCGCTCCCCGACTCGATCGCGGACAACCTGCCCGACGCCAAGTCCCTGCCGGGCGTGGGCTCCCTGATGTCCGACGACGCGTCGGACGCCGACGCGGGGAACGTGAACGCGGCCCCGCTCACGGCGATGAGCCTCGCCACGGACTCCGGCACCGAGGCCGGAGTCGACAGGGCGGCCGGCGCCGGTGAGGCGCTGCGCGCCCGCATTCTCCAGCAGGCCGAGCAGCAGCAGGCGGAGGCGGACGCCGAGGCGAAGGCGGCCGCGGAGAAGCTCGCGGCCGAGAAGGCCGCGGCGGAGGCCGCGAAGCAGCAGACCGCGGCGGAGGCCAAGGCCGAGGCCGAGAAGCTCGCGGCCGAGAAGGCCGCGGCGGCCAAGGCGGAGGCCGAGCGGCTGGCCCAGCTCGCGAAAAGCTACGCCCTGCCCACCTCCTCGTACACGATCACCTCCACGTTCGGCGAGTCCGGCTCCATGTGGTCCTCGGGCTACCACACCGGCCTGGACTTCGCGGCTCCGACGGGCACGCCGATCAAGGCGGTGCACAGCGGCACCGTCAAGTCGGCGGGCTGGTCCGGCTCTTACGGCTACCGCACGGTGCTGGAGCTCGAAGACGGCACGGAGGTCTGGTACGCCCACCAGTCCTCGATCTCGGTCAGCGCCGGCCAGAAGGTGACGACGGGCGAGACGATCGGCCGCGTCGGCGCGACGGGCAATGTGACGGGCCCGCACCTGCACCTGGAGGTCCACACGCCGGGCGGGTCGGGGCTCGACCCGATGGCATGGCTGCGTGGCAAGGGTCTCAGCATCTGATCGTGCGCCACAGTCCCCGGCAGCTCTGGCGCACACCCCCCGACGCCAGAGCTGCCGGTACAGCGCGTAGACCGTAGACCGGAAGAGCGCGTAGACCGGAAGAGCGCGTGGACCGGAAGAGCGCGTGGACCGGAAGAGCGCGTGGACCGGAAGAGCGCGTGGACCGGAAGAGCGCGTGGACCGGAATAGCGCGCGCCACCACGGTCGTTGATCAACCCATGACTTCTCTTCGGACCCTCGGTTCGTCCGACATCGCCGTCTCCCCGCTCGCCCTCGGCGGCAATGTCTTCGGCTGGACCGCCGACCAGGCGCAGTCCTTCGCCGTGCTCGACGCGTACGCCGCCGTCGGCGGCAACTTCGTCGACACTGCCGACGCGTACTCCTCCTGGGCGCCGGGCCACGAGGGCGGCGAGTCCGAGACCGTCATCGGCAACTGGCTCGCCGCGCGCGGCAACCGTTCCGACGTCGTCGTCGCGACCAAGGTCGGCGCGCACCCTCAGTACCGGGGGCTCTCCGCCACTACCATCAGGGCCGCGGCCGAGGAATCCCTGAAGCGGCTGCGTACCGACTACATCGACCTGTACTACACGCACTTCGACGACCCGAGGGTCCCCGTCGAGGAGATCATCACCGCCCTCGACCAGCTGGTGCAGGACGGCAAGGTCCGTGCCATCGCCGCCTCCAACCTCAGCGCCGAGCGGCTCCAGGCGTCCCTGGACTTCTCGGAGCGCGAGGGGCTCGCCCGTTATGTCGCGCTGCAACCGCACTACAACCTCGTCTCCCGCGACACGTACGAAGGCGGGCTGCGGGACACCGCCGCCCGTGCCGGGCTCGCCGCCGTCCCCTACTCCGCGCTCGCCTCCGGCTTCCTCACCGGCAAGTACCGGCCGGGTGTGCCGGTGGACAGCGCACGGGCCGCGGGCGCCGGCAAGCATCTGGAGACCGGGCGGGGTTTGGCGGTCCTCGCCGCGCTCGACAAGGTCGCCCGGGCCCGTGGCGCGCAGGTCGCGACCGTCGCGCTCGCCTGGCTGGCCGCGCAGCCGACAGTCGTCGCGCCGATCGCCTCGGCCCGCACGGTCGAGCAGCTGCCCGCGCTGACCGCGGTCGCCGAGCTGGAGCTGACGGCCGACGAGCTGGCCGAGCTGACCGCGGCGTCGGCGAGCTAGCCGCGGTACGGGTTGTAGCCGCCGTAGTCGCGGTACGGCGGCGGCGTCCACACCCGGCCCGTCGCCCGTGCCGCGTACGTCAGCGCGGGACCGGCGACGTCCTTGCGCTGCCACAGGTGGTGCAGCAGCTCCTGCTCGCGCTCCGCGAAGTCCGGGCCCGCCGCGCCGCGGTGGGCCCGGTGGCGCAGAAAGGCCAGGGACGTCGCGAACCGCTGGTACTCCGACACCGCGTGTGCGGCGGCCGGTCCGTGCGCACGCCGGGCGACGTCGCGGGCCATCGTGCGCGCCCGCATCGAGGAGAGCGCGCGCGGCTCGGCGGCGGTCAGCCAGCCGGCCGCGGCGTACGCGGGCAGCTCGGTGGATATCGTGCGCAGTTCGCGCTGCCGGGTCCAGACCGTCAGCCAGGTCAGCAGCCCGAAGACAGGGACCATGAACGCTCCGTACACGGCGTAGAAGCCCCACGGGCCGAAGAGCGACGACGAGCCGTTCCACAGGGCGTGCATGCCCATGGCGAGGGCGAGGCCGAGCAGCGGCAGCGCGATCCGGCGGATGCGCTGGCGC
The DNA here is from genome assembly GCF_030817355.1 of Streptomyces sp. V1I1. Classification (NCBI taxonomy): domain Bacteria; kingdom Bacillati; phylum Actinomycetota; class Actinomycetes; order Kitasatosporales; family Streptomycetaceae; genus Streptomyces; species Streptomyces sp. V1I1. Next base: position 4,358,228 of record NZ_JAUSZH010000001.1, read on the forward strand.
TGGGCGGCGAGCGCGGCGATCCCGAAGCCGATGCCGGTCAGCACGGTGAAGAGCGGGTGCGCGAACGGCGACATGACGACGCGTACGAAGAAGGTCGCCGCGGTCACCGAGGCGAACCCCGATGTGCCTATCTCCTGGTCCTCGCCGAAGGCGCTGCCCAGGTAGAGGATGTTCTCGGTGAAGGCGAAGCCGGTCGCGGTGAAACCGGCCACGACCACGCCGTCGACGATCCCGGTGAAGTCCCGTCTGCGGAAGATGAAGATCAGCAGGATCGCCGTGGCCTTCGCGCTCTCCTCGACGATCGGGGCGATCACCGTCGCGCCGAGCGTGTCCGCGCTCGCCGGATCGGCGGTGGCGGTGGCTATCCAGCGGGTCGCGAAGGTGTTCGCGATGATCGCGACGAGGGCGGCGGCGAAGGCGCCCCAGGCGAAGGCGAACAGAAGGTTCTTCCAGGGACCCGGCTCGACCCGGTCCAGCCAGCGGAAGGCCGCGGCGAGGAGCGGGACGGGAAGGGTCGCGAGGCCGAGACCGACCAGGAAGCCCTGGGTGCCGGTCTGTTCGCGTACGAGCGCGAGGATGACGAGGCCGGAGAGGGCGAGGAGGGTGATCAGCGCCCCCGCCCGTACCGCCCTGTTGCGCCAGAGCTGGGAGGCGCGGCGCGGTTTGTAGCGCCAGCGGGCACGCTCCGGCACAGCGGCGAGCAGCTCGGCGAGGTGCTGCTGCTCGAACGCCGGGACCGCCGGATGCGGTGCGGGTTCCTGCGGGGGCGACTCGGACACCCAATGACCCTAACGAGGGTCACTGACAACTGGCGACGGTGTCCGGGATGCTACTCAGGGTTACGCGGGCCCCAACGGGCGGCGGAACAGCAGGTCGTGCACCTTGTGACCCTTGTCCAGGCCCTGTCCTTCGAATCGGGTGAGCGGGCGGAAGGCGGGGCGCGGGGCGTAGCCGCCGTCCTCCTGGGTGTTCTCGAAGTCCGGGTGCGCGGAGAGCACCTCGAGCATCTGCACGGCGTACGGCTCCCAGTCGGTCGCGCAGTGCAGGATCGCGCCGGGCTTCATGCAGGTGGCGGCGAGGGAGAGGAACTCGCGCTGGATCAGCCGCCGCTTGTGGTGCCGCTTCTTGGGCCAGGGGTCGGGGAAGAAGACACGCAGCCCGTCGAGCGAGCGGGGCGGGAGCATCTCCCGCAGGAGGATGATCGCGTCGCCGTTGGCCACCCGGATGTTGGACAGTCCGTTCCGCTCTGCGAGACCGAGGAGGTTGCCCTGGCCGGGGGTGTGGACGTCGACGGCGAGAATCCCGGTGCCGGGGTCCGCGGCGGCCATCTGCGCGGTGGCCTCGCCCATCCCGAACCCGATCTCCAGGACTACGGGCAGCCCGCCGAACATCTCCTCGAGGTCGAGGACGCGATGCCCGTCGATGTCGAGGCCCCAGACGGGCCACAGCCGCTGAAGCGCATCGCCCTGCCCGGCGGTCACCCGGCTCCGCCGGGGCTGGAAGCTGCGGATACGCCGCTCATGGTGCGACCCGGCGGGATCGGCGACGGGCCCGCCGGGAAAGCGGGGCTCGCGGTTGGCGCGGATGGGGGCCGGGGGGCCGTCGGGGGTGTGGTTTCGGAGCTCAGACACAGTGGCGTCAATTCTACGGGGGCGTGGGGGTGGGTCCGGGGCCGCCCGGCAGTCGGCTTTGTCCGACAACGACCGGACGCTTTGTCCGCCAACGCCGGACGCTTTGAAATTACCGGGCGCCTTGAAATCAAGCGTCGAGCGGCAGGGCCCGCGCGGGGCTAGCGGCGCGACTGGGCCAGGCTGCCGCCCGTCAGCGCGGTCAGGGCCCTGCGCGCCACCTCGCGGCCGATCGGCAGCGACGCCGTCGCCGCGGGGGACGGCGCGTTCAGCACATGCACCGTCCGCGGGGCCTCGCGGATCAGGAAGTCGTCCACCAGTGTCCCGTCCCGCAGCACCGCCTGTGCCCGCACCCCCGCGGGGGCCGGGCGCAGATCGTCCTCAGTCACCACCGGGAGCAGCCTCCGCACCGCCGTCGCGAACGCCCGCCTCGAAAGCGAGCGGTGCAGCTCCCCCGCCCCGTACCGCCAGTGCCTGCGGGCGATCCGCCAGGAACCCGGCCAGGCCAGCGTCTGTGCCATGTCCCGGAGGCGGACCGCCGACCAGCTGTAGCCCTCGCGGGCCAGCGCCGGGACCGCGTTCGGCCCGACGTGGACGCCGCCGTCGATGCCGCGGGTGAGGTGGACCCCGAGGAACGGGAAGGCCGGGTCCGGGACGGGGTAGACCAGGCCCCGGACCAGCTCGGGCCGCGTCAGCTCGTAGTACTCGCCCCGGAAGGGGACGATCCGCATCCCTGGCTCGTCGCCCGCCAGCCGTGCGACCCGGTCGCAGTGCAGTCCCGCGCAATTAACGAGCACCCGCGCCCTGATCACCGCCCCCGATGCCGTACGCACCGCGACGCCCCAGCTGCGGCGGTCGATCGCGGCGGCCTCCTCGCCGTACCTGATGTCCGCGTCGGACGCGGCCCCCAGCTGCGCCGCCACCGCCCCGAAGTCGCACACTCCGGTGGTGCCGACCCGGATCGCCGCGAGGCCCCGCACCTGCGGCTCGTACTCCACGATCTGGGCGGGGCCCAGCTCCCGCACCGGAATGCCGTTCTCCCGGCCGCGCTGGACCAGTGCGTGCAGCCGCGGCAGCTCGTCCCGGCCGGTGGCCACGATCAGCTTTCCGGTGACCTTGTGCTCGATGCCGTACTCCGCGCAGAACTTGACCATCTCGGCCGCCCCGCGCACCGCGAACCGAGCCTTGAGCGACCCCGGCCGGTAGTAGATCCCGCTGTGGATCACTCCGCTGTTCCGGCCGGTCTGGTGCCGCGAGGGACCGGGCTCCTTCTCCAGGACCGTCACCCGGGTGCCGGGAGCCGCGCGCGTGAGCGCATACGCAGTCGACAGGCCGACGATCCCGCCGCCGATCACCAGCACGTCACAGTCGAAACCATGCCCATGGCTCTGCCCGTAGCCATGCGCGAAGTCCTGCCCGGACGCCGTCACCGCGTCACCTCCCACCCCGATAGTGCACTGGCCCACTGACAATGCCCTTAAACCAGGTGAGCCGGGTTGCGCGCCATCGGCCAGTAGTCCTACGCCGGAGCCACCAGCAGCGGCCGGGCCCGCTCCCGCAGCTCCACCACCCTCGGCTCGTCGCCGTACGGCTCCAGCCGGTGCAGCAGATCCCGTACGTACTCCGTGGTCCGCGCCGAGGAGATCCGCCCCGCGACCTCCACCGCGCGCGTGCCCGCCGCGCACGCCGCGTCCAGGTTTCCCGACTCCAGTTCGGCGACGGCCGACACCACGAGCCGCAGCCCGTGCGAGCGCACGAACTCCTCCGTGGGCCGCGACAGTGCCTGCTCGGTGAAGCGCCGCACCTGGCGCGGCGCCTTCAGATCGCGGTAGCACTCGGCGGCGTCCGCGGCGAACCTGTCGTACGAGTAGAAGCCCAGCCAGGACGGGTCCGCGTCGCCCTCCCGCGAGCGCTCCAGCCAGCCCTCCGCCGCCTTCAGCGCGGCCCCCGACGCCGGCGCGTCGCTCGCCTTCGCATGCGCCCGCGCCTCCACCAGCCGGAAGAAGCTCATGGTGCGGGCGGTGGCGAGGCCGCGGTTGCGCTCCAGGGCCGCCTGCGCCAGGTCCACGCCCTCGTCCGCGAAGCCGCGGTACGTCGCCTGCAGCGACATCGAAGCCAGTACGTAGCCCCCCAACGGCACGTCGGCCGCCGCGCGGGCCAGCCGCAACGCCTGGATGTAGTACCGCTGCGCCGCCTCCTGCTGACCCGTGTCGAAGGCCATCCACCCGGCCAGCCGGGTCAGTTCGGCGGCTGCGCCGAACAGCGCGCGGCCGACTTCGTCCGAATACGACCCGAGGAGCAGCGGCGCCGCGTCCACCCGCAGACACTCCGGCACCATCGACGAACGCCAGTCCCCACCCCCGTACTTGGAGTCCCAGCGCCGCGCGTCCTCCGCCGCCTCCCTGAGCTTGGCCACGTCGCTGTGACCCACGCGGGCGGGGGTGTCCTCCGCCGCGTCCACCGACCGCTCGACCGAAGAGTCGGCGGGGGTTATCAGCCATCGGGACGCGGGCGTCGCGTAAGCGCTCACTGCGAAGGAACCGGCCAGCGACTGCCAGATGCCCCCGCTGCCCGCCCGCCGCCCCGCAAGATCCAGGCGGTACAGCTCGGTGGCCGATTTCACCGCCTCGCCCACATCACGCGGGAAAGCGAGCCCGACCTCGGGGGCCGGGTCGGCGTCAGCAAGACCGATCTCGTGCAGCGGCACCGGACGGCCCAGTTTGGCGCCGATCGCGGCGGCGATGAGATGGGGCGCTGCACCCTGCGGCACCATGCCCTTGGACACCCATCTCGCCACGGAGGTCTTGTCGTATCGAAGGGTCAGACCGCGCTGCGTGCCGAGGTCGTTGACCCGCCGGGCGAGGCCGGCGTTGCTGATTCCCGCGAGGGCGAGAACGGTTCCGAGTTTTTCGTTCGGCCCGCGTTGCTCCCTGGACATGAGCCACCCCTCGACACACAGACGGCCGCCGCGTCGCTGCCTGGGCGCACGGCATTCGTGCTGTGTCCTCCGCTGGTGAACAGCTCCGAGCAGCACTGGGGTCCCGGCTGCAAAAGCACCTGGCCGAGCCCCTCGGAATATGCACCCGTGCGGAGAACATCAGTAAACCCAGCGTAGTTCGCCGCATCCCGACCGTTAAGAGGCGGTGTTCCGTATGGCGAGATTGTTGTGTGTTGGAGGAGACGGTGGGTGGATGGCGGGTCGTCGTCCTGCTCCCTGGCGTGCTCCGGGCGTGTGGCCGTGCGCCCGTCCGTGCGCTCTGGCCGGGCCGGTGGGCGAGCGCTTCGATGAGTCCTGCGTGGGTCGGCCCGCTGCGTACTGGAACCAGTGGGCTGGGGGACACCGCTGCCTCAATCCCCGCGGGTGGCGGACCGGTCCGGGAGGCGAACAGCGCCTCCCGGACTGTGTGTGCACCGGTGATGGACGGGTCAGCGATCCGGAGAATGTCCGCAGAATGGCTGAATGCCGACCGTCCCTTGCGTCCCTTTTGCGCCTTTGCGGGCGTCGGCCGTCCTTACCGTCGTGCCCTGGATGTGTCCTGGAACGTCGTCAAATCGCCAATGCCAGGGGCGCGTTCGCTTTTTGCGCGTGCGACCCGGAGCCCCTCCTGTGCGCCGCCTTCGTGGCAGCATGTTCCCGAAGCGGCATGTCCCCGAACGGCTACGGCCAGGGGCCGGGTTTGTCCACAGCCTGTGGAGGCGGCGATGCGGTGGTTGGTGGGCTGGAGCAGTATCGCCGCGAACTTCGGTACGGCCGGGGCCGTCGGGGCGTCCGACGAGGGCCGTACCGTCCACCCCGTGGGCGCCCAACTCCTGTGGGGCGACCCGGATCCACTCTGGGCGGTTGGCGACTGGCGACCGGACGAGGTGCGCATAGTCACCGTCGATTCCATCACCAAGCTCGCCGTCCTCGGCTGCTGCGCGGCCACTGACGAGGAGCTGCGCGTCGGGCTCTTCGCGGCGCGCGGCGGGGCGCTGCGGCATCTGACCGCGTGGGCCGGCAGCTATACGTGCGTCGTGCAGGTCGGCCGCCGGATCACGATCGTCGGCGATCTCGCCGGGGCGAGACCCGTCTTCTACACGCCCTGGGCGAACGGCACCGCGTACGCAACCGCCGCGCTGCCGCTCGCCGACCTGATCGAAGCACAGCTGGACATCGGGCACTTGGCGGCGCTGCTCGCCTGCCCGGAGACGCCGGAGGCGCTGCGCGACTCGACTCCGTACGACGGTGTGAAGCGCATCCCACCGGGACACGCGCTGATCCTGCGCGAGGGTTCGAGGGAGATCACCGGATACGAGCCGGTGGCCTCGCTCGCCGTGGCCGGGCCGCAGATCGAGGCGGAGCGCGCGGTGGACGGCGTACGGGACGCGCTGATCGATGCGGTACGGGCCAGGCTCACCGCGCCACGGCACGCGCCCGAGACCCTGCCGTCCGACCCCGGGCCCGTACCGGGGATGGGGCCTGCGGATCGGCGCGCCGCGCGCGGGGGTCCGGCTCCGGGGATCGGCGCGGACCTGTCCGGCGGCAGCGCGTCCGGCACGATCGCGCTGCTGGCGGCGGGGCTGCCGGGACGGCCGGGCACGGTGCTCGGCCATGGCACGGGCGCGGGGGAGCGGCTGCTCGCCGTCACCTTCAACGATCTGGTGACGGGCGGGCGCGAGGCGGAAGAAGCAGCCGAGCTGGAACGGGCGCGGGCGATCGCGGCGAATCCGCGGCTGCACCATGTGGTGGTCGCGGCCGGGGAGGAGAGCCTGCCTTACGCGGGCCTCGACGGGCAGTTGACCGACGAGCCCGCGCCGTCGCTGGTCAGGGCGGAACGTCACCGCAGCCGACTGGCCGCGGGGAGCGCCGACCACTTCACGGGGGCGGGTGCGCGGCAGGTCCTGGACGCGCATCCGGCGCGGCTGGCGGACCTGCTGCTGGACCGGCGGCGTCGTCATCTGCTGCGCCCGGCCGCGGCGTTGGCGCGCGCCGAGGGCCCCTCGCCGCAGTCGCTGTTCATCCCGCTGACGGTGTACCGGGCGGCGCGGCGGCTGGCCCGTACGCCCTACCGCACCGGCCTGGAGACGGCGGCGGACCACCTGCTCGAGGCGAACCGGCCCGGCGGCCTGCGGGGCGGCACCGGGCCGCTGGGTGCGTCGCTCGCCGCGCTGACCTGGTCCCGGCCGGGGCCTGCCGCGCGCTGGCTGACGGGTGAGGCGCTTGCTGAAGTATCGGTTCGCCTGACGGTGGCGGCGACGCGCCCGACGTCGGTCCAGCGCCCCGGCGAGGCCCGCGCCCGGGCGGCGCTGACCCGCCACGCGTCGGACCAGCGGATCCTGGAACAGGCTGCGGAAATCCGCAGCCAGCGCCTGCATGCGCCCTTTCTGGACAACCAGGTCGTACGGGCCTGCCGCGACCTTCCCGAATCGCTACGGGTCAAGCCGGGCGCCCGCGCTGAAATCCTCCGCAAGGTCCTCGCCGGCGCGGGCATCCATGACCTGCCCCCCGGCTGGGGCGCGACGACCCACGCCTCGTCCACGGCAGCGGCCCGCACGGGCCTGCGCGCCTCGCTCCCCCACCTGATCGCCCTCTTCGACGTCCCGCTGCTCGCGGACGCGGGCCTGGTGGAGGCCCGCGTCATCCGCAAGGCCCTGCGCGCGGCGTCGGAGGGCGAACCGGTCCCGCTGGACGGCCTGGCGGACCTCATCTCGACGGAACTGTGGCTACGGCGGCTGCTCTCGCGCCGGGGCACATGCTGGACGGGCACGGCGGCGCCGAGGCAGAGGGCGGTCGCGGGAGGGGTTCCGCCGAGACCGACGCTGCAGTCGGGGTGACGGCTGCGGGGTGACGGCTTCGGGGTGACGGCTGCGGGGCGGCCCGGGGCCGTGGGGCCGGGCTGAAGTCGGGCTCGGTCAGCGGCAGCTGATCCGGGACTGGGCCCAGTCTCCGAACGCCGCCGAGTCGAGCGCCTTCTGCGGTTCGACGACCAGCCGGATCGTCTTCAGTCCGGCGAGCGACACATGCACCGGCACGGCCGCGTCCCCACCGCGCATCACCGGGGACCGCCGCAGCCGCTCGCCGTCGCCGTAGACGGAGAAGCGCATCGCGCCCAGGCCCAGCGTCAGGTCGTCGACCCCGACCAGCGCGTCGTAACTGGCGCACTGCCGGTTGAGGTCGATGGTGACGGAGGACTTGGCGTGCACGGTCACCCCGTGTCCGTACCGCCTGCCGTCGATCGACATCCCCGAGCGCTGCCAGAGCCAGCTGCTCCCACGCAGGCGCACCTCGGGCCGGGTGTGGTCGCCCAACAGGCCGTACTCCAGACGGTTGACCTGGTACACCCGCAGGGCCGACGCGGGCGGCGGGGTGGGCGTCGGCTCAGGCGTGGGCTTGGGGGCGGGCGGGGCCGACGGCTTGGGCTCTGGCTGGGCAGGCGTGGGCTCGGGCGTCGAAGTCGAAGTCGGCTCGGCGGTCGGCGTGGGCGCCGGCGCGGCCGTGGAATTCTTCGGCGGTGCGGTCGGCTCCGACGGGGTCGGGTCCGCCGCGGACCGCGCCGGGGGCTCCGGCTTCGATGACGGCGCGGGCTTCTGCGGTACGACGGGTTGCGCGGCCGAGGGCTTCGCCTCGGGCTGCGGCGCGGTCTTGGGGCCGTCGCCCGAGAACGCCCACACCAGCCCGGCGGCCGCCGCGACGGCCACCGCCGCCGCGATACCGGCCTTCGCCGGTGCGCCCAGTCCCTCCGATGCCGCGGCTCCACCAGCCACAACCCCGGAGCCGCCCGACGCACCGCCCGACGCACCGCCCGTGGCAGCGGCGGCCGCACCGGCTCCCGCGGCCCCGCCGGCCACGACCCCGGCGACCTTGAGGGAGTACCCGGCGGCGAACCAGCCGATGACCGCGACCGGCAGCAGCGCCGGAATCCCGGCGTTGACATGCGCGAGCTCGCGCGCGGCCAGCCGGCACCTGGGGCATTCGTCCAGGTGCTTGCGCAGCCCCCGCTCGGCCCGCATCCGCAGACCCCCGCGGGCATACGCACCCAGCCGGTCTGCGTACCGGGCGCAGTCGCCACCGGAGGTGAGCGCGGTGCTCACATGGGCCTGCAAATAGGCCTGCTTGAGGCCCTCGCGGGCCCGGCTGGCCAGCACCGCCGTGGCGTTGGCGGTCAGCCCGAAGAGCGGCGCGACCTCGCTCGGCGACTCCTCCTCGACGGTGGTGTGCCAGAGCACCGCCTGCCAGCGCTCGGGCAGCGAGCGGAAGGCCCGGATGGCCAGCGACTGCTCGGCCTCGTGCATCGCGCGCACATCGGCGCCCAGGTCGAGCGCGGCGTCGCGGGCCGCGTCCGAGCTGCGGACGGCCTCCGCGGCGAACACCGCGAAGTCCTCGACCAGTTGCTCCCGCTTTGCCGTTTTCATCCAGGTGGCGGCGACTCGCCGGACGGTCGTGAGGAGATACGCCCGCACCGCGTGCTCGGGCCCCGAGCCCCCGCGTACCGCCTGGAGTGTTCGCGCGAACACCTCGGCCGTCAGATCGTCGGCGGTGTGCGCGTCCCGGCAGCAGGTGCGCGCATACCGGCGGACGGCCACCGAGTGGCGGCGGAACAACTCCTCATAGGCGCTGTCGTCGCCGTCCCGCATCCGCTGGATCAACTGGGCGTCGGACGCCGGCAGTTCGCGCGGCGGAGTTACGGAGTCTAGGTTCCCGCCCTCGCGCTGCGACGGCACGACATGCTCGTGCACGCCACCCACCCCGGAACCGGACGCGCCGGACGCGTCGGGGGGACCCGAGGCACCAGGCACCCCGGACGACCCACCGGGCCCGCCCTGGCCCGGCACCTGGCGAGAGGGCAGCGCGGCCCGCTCAGTGCCGCCCGATCCATCGAGTAACTCGTCCCGACCGTCACCGCTCATCGCGGAAGCCCCCGTAAAGCACCATCAGACCCGAACACCGGCCAAGAGTGCCACAGAGCGGCATGAGTCCATACCCTCTGTCACGTCAACCACTCATCCGGGGAGGCTTCCCGAATCCGAGCCACCCCTCACTCGTTCGGGGAAGGCTCAACCGGCCTTGTGTAAAAGTCAGTTGGCGAGCAGGCCAGGGCAGAGCCGGCGGGCAGAGCCGGCGGATCGCTCACTCACCGCCGGCGCACCTCACGCGGATCGCGACCGCAGGCCCTCCAGCAGGATGTCCAGCAGCCGGGCCGAAGCCGCCGCCTGCTGTGCCGCATCCGGCAGCGAAGGCGCGGCCGTGGCTATCACCAGCAGCACGTCCGCCACGGTCACATCGTCGCGCAGCTCACCTGCCGCCCGCGCCCGGTCGACCAGCTGCCCCACGACTTCCAGCAGATCCGCCGCGCCCGTGTCGTCCTGCTCATCGGCCGGCACCGGACGCGGCCCGACCACCCGCAGGCCGGGCTGCGCGCCGACCCGCTGAAGCGGCACCCGCGCCCCGTCCCGTACGCCGGCCGTCGCCTCGTCTCCGTCCACGCCCACCCGCAGCACCTGCGGCGGCAGCAGCCGTCCCGCGCCAGAAGCCACCGACGTACGCAGGAAACGGGAGAGCGCCGACCACGGCTCCTCCTCCTGCCCCAGAGCCGTACGCGCCTGCTCCGTCAGCCGGGAGGTCTCCTCCTCGGCTATCCGCCGCACCAGCACGTCCTTGCTCGGGAAGCGGCGGTACACCGTCCCGACGCCGACCCTGGCCCGGCGCGCCACGTCCTCCATCGGCGCGCCGTACCCCAGCTCGCCGAACACCTCGCGCGCAGCTCGCAGTACATGCTCGAGATTGCGCTGTGCGTCCACACGCAGCGGCGCCGAGCGGCTGGCCCCGCCCGATCCCGCCCGTCCGTTCCCGTCGGCCGTCGAACCCTGTGCGACGGCAGCCTGCCAATGCGAATCCTGAATGGTCATACACGTTCCCCCGGTCATGATGTCTCCCCCCGGAGACCTCCCCGCCCAGTCTGTCGAGCGTGCCTTGACCGGACACCCCGACGAGGTACGAACATAGTTGAGCCAGGGTCAATTCAGAAGGGGGTAGTTCCGCACAGAGCGCCCCCCGATCGGAGCAAGGGCCGGAAGGTTCCTGTTTAGGCCCCCTCCCGCAACCCCCCTCGCAGGGTCTGACCTGCACACCTTCCTCGCCGCCCGGCGGAGCGCCGCCGCAGAGTGGCGTGAAGCCTCCGGTCACACAATTTGCCGAGGCTGTGGACAAACGCCTGAGGTCGTTGCCTCATGGGATGGTGAAGGCTGCTAACTTCCGGGGGACGACCCCCGGCCCCCCGCAGGGCGCGCGCATTCTCGTCGTCGGCGGCGGCTACGTCGGGATGTACACGGCACTGCGTCTCCAGCGGAAACTGAAGCAGGAGCTGGCACGTGGCGAGGCGGAGATCATGGTGGTCGCGCCCGAGCCCTACATGACCTATCAGCCCTTCCTCCCGGAAGCGGCCGCCGGTTCCATCTCCCCGCGTCATGTCGTGGTCCCCCTGCGCCGCGTGCTCAGCCAGTGCAAGATCGTCATCGGCGAGGCCAAGGCAGTCGACCACGGCAAGCGCACCGCGACCGTCGCCACCCTCGCCACCTTGGAAGAGGGCACCGGCCCGGTGGAGATCACCTACGACGAACTCGTCATCGCGCCGGGGTCGGTCTCCCGCACCCTCCCGATTCCCGGCCTCGCCGACTACGCCATCGGCTTCAAGACCGTCGAGGAAGCCATCGGCCTGCGCAACCACGTCATCGAGCAGATGGACATCGCCTCCTCCACCCGCGACCCCGCGATCCGCGACGCGGCCCTCACCTTCGTCGTCGTCGGCGGTGGCTACGCGGGCGTGGAGGCACTCGCCGAGCTGGAGGACATGGCCCGCTACACCGCGCGCTACTACCACAACATCAAGCCCGAGGACCTGAAGTGGATCCTCGTCGAGGCCAGCAACCGCATCCTCCCCGAGGTCGGCGAGGAGATGGGCAAGTACGCCATCCGCGAGTTGCGTTCGCGCAATATCGACGTACGCCTCGAAACCCGCCTGGACTCCTGCGAGGACCGTGTCGCCGTACTCAGCGACGGCACCCGCTTCCCGACCCGCACGGTCGTCTGGACCGCGGGCGTCAAGCCGGCGCCCGTCCTCGCCGCCACGGACCTGCCGCTCAATGAGCGCGGCCGGCTCGTCTGCACCGCCAAGCTCACCGTCGCCGGCGTCGACCACGCCTGGGCAGCAGGCGACGCCGCGGCCGTCCCGGACGTCACCGCCGAAGAGCCGGGCAAGGAATGCGCGCCCAACGCCCAGCACGCAGTGCGCCAGACCAAGGTCCTCGCCGAGAACATCACGGCGTCGCTGCGCGGCGAGCCCTTCAAGGAGTACGCCCACAAGTACGTCGGATCGGTCGCTTCCCTCGGCCTCCACAAGGGCGTCGCGCATATCTACGGCCGTAAGCTCAAGGGTTATCCGGCCTGGCTGATGCACCGCGTGTATCACCTCAGCCGCGTCCCCACCTTCAACCGCAAGGCCCGGGTGCTCGCCGAGTGGACCTTGTCCGGGCTGTTCAAACGCGAGATCGTCTCCCTCGGCTCGCTGGAACACCCGCGCGCCGAATTCGAACTCGCCGCGGGCGGCAGACGCCCGGGCCACGGGCCGGACAGCGCACCGCACCACGGACCCAAACCGGGGCCCAAACCCGGCTCCCAGCCCGGCTCCCCGCCCGGACCGAAGGCCGAACCCGAGCCCGGCTCCGACGACGACCCGCAGAGTGGCTCCAGAGGGAACTGAGGGAACTGGACGACGAGGACTGTCAGTCCGGTCGGTCACACTGGACGTGTGACCATAGATGGGCTCACACCTGCACAGAGTGACCCTTGGCGACAACCATTGAGGCTAGAAAGTCAGTGAACTTCACGCGTTGGAGCGCAAGGCTCCCCGGGACGCAGCGCCGCGCCGCAGCGCGGAGGACCGACCGTGGGATCTCCCCCGCTCAGCGAGGGGAAGGCTCCGTGCCGGCGGCCCGTGTCGAGTACGAACAGCAGCCGGAGCCCCTGTCCGGCGTCCCCGCCCTTGATGACTTCTCCGTGCCCGAGATCCTCGGCCGCCTGCCCGCCCTGGTCGCCGTGGTGTACGGCACCGAGCACCGCGTCGCGTACGTCAACGACGCGTACGCCTCGGCCTTCGGCCACCGCCAAGCCGGCGCGGCCGCCGCCGACACCTGCCCCGAGCTCGCCGAACTGGGCCTGCTGCCGCTCATGGACCAGGTGCTGCGCAGCGGCAAGCCCCGCACCGTCAAGTCCCGCAAGGTTCACGGCCAAGGCTCGTACACCGTCACCTGCCTGCCCGCCGAGAGCCTCAAGGAAGGCGGCGGAGTCCTCGTCTTCGCCGCCGACGTCACCGACCACGCCGAGGCAGCCGAGCGGCTGCGCGCCAGCGAGCGCCGCCACCGCGAGACCGCTGTCACCCTCCAGAGATCGCTGCTCCCGCAGGAGCTGGAGCAGCCCGACGATCTGCGCATCGCCGCGACATATCAACCGGGCGGCACGGACGCCGCGGTCGGCGGCGACTGGTACGACGTCATCACCCTCGGCGCCGGCCGCACCGCACTAGTCATCGGCGACGTGATGGGCCGCGGCGTGCGCGCGGCCGCCGTCATGGGCCAGCTCCGCACGGCCGTGCGCGCCTACGCCCGCCTCGACCTCCCGCCGCACGAGGTGCTTCAGCTGCTCGACGGCCTGGCCTCCGAGATCGACGCCAGCCAGATCGCCACCTGCGTCTACGCCGTCCACGACCCGAACGAAGGCCGGCTCGTGTACGCGTCGGCGGGCCATCTCCCGATCCTCGTACGGGACGAGGACGGCACGGTCCGCCGCGCCGAGGAACCGACGGGCCCGCCGCTCGGCACCGGCGGCTGGCTCCACACGTCCGGCACCATCGCCCTCCCGCCCGGCTCCAGTGCCGTCCTCTATACGGACGGTCTTGTCGAGCGCCGCGGCGAGGACATCGACGAGGGAGTGGCCGCCCTTGAGCGCGCGCTCCGCGGAGCGACCGGCACGCCGCAGGTCGTCTGCGACCGTCTGATCCGCTCCCTGGGAGTGACCGCGGAGCACGACGACGACGTGGCCGTACTGGTCGTGCAACACCCCACGCGTACGGGCGTGTCCGCCGAGCTCTTCCACAACGCCGCCCTAGAGCTGCTCGGCGGCATCGAAGCGGCGCCGCGCGCCCGCGCTTTCGCCTCCGGCGTCCTGGCCTCCTGGCGTTTCTCCCCCGAGCTGCACGATCTGGGGGTGCTGGCCGCCAGCGAACTGGTCGCCAACTCCCTCCAGCACGGCACCCCGCCCATGCGCCTCAGACTCCGCCGCACCGACCGCCGCCTGATCATCGAAGTGACGGACGGCGACGATCACCTGCCGCGCCGCCGCCGCGCGGAAACGGAAGACGAGGCAGGCCGCGGGATTTCCATCGTCGCGACGATCGCCTCGTCCTGGGGGAGCCGCCGCACTCCTGGCGGCGGCAAAGCGGTGTGGTGCGAGTTCGCCCTGCCCGCGTAGTCCTTCCCGCGTGCCTCGTCAGGCAGCGGGCTCCAGCTGCTCGGCCGGCTTGTGCGTGGCGACCACCCGCGACCTCGACACGAGCGAGGGCTGGTCCTGTACGGGAGTGAGCCGTCTGCCCAGCCGCAGCGCCAGCACGCTGATGCCGAGCGAGAACAGCACGAACGTCACGATGTACGGACCGTGCAGCGCGGCCCCCATCGGGCCGCCCACGGCCGGACCGACCGCCAGCGCGAGCTGCTTGACCAGGGCGAAAGCGGAGTTGTACTGCCCGACCATCGCCTCCGGCGCCAGATCGGCGACAAGCGGCGCGACGGTCGGCGACAGCATCGCCTCACCGAGCCCGAAGAGCCCGTACGCGGAGACGAACGCGGCGGTCGCCATCGCCTGGCTGCCGTGCCCGAGCCCTGCGTACCCCGCCGCGATCCACGCGACGGCCCAGATCAGCCCGACGGCTGCGATCACCCGGCTGCGCCTGCGCCGCTCGACGAACTTCAGCACGACGAACTGCGCGACCACGATCACCGCGGTGTTGGCGGCCAGCGCCGTCCCGAGGGTCGCGGGCTCGATCCCGGCGGCCTCGGTCCCGTACGCGGCGAGCCCCGACTCGAACTGTCCGTAGCAGGCGAAGAAGAGGACAAAGCCCAGCACGCACAGCTGCACCATGGCCCGGTGCCCGAGCAGCGCGCGCATCCCGCCCTTGGCCTTGGCCTCGGTGTTCTCGGGCCGCGCCTCCTGCAGCGAGAGGGAACGCGGCAGCCGCACACTGATTGCGATCCCCGCGAGCACCAGGAACATCGCGGCCTCGATGCCGAACAGCAGGACGAAGCTGCCCGGCCGGCTCTCGTCGACGATGTGCCCGCCGATCAGCCCGCCGATGCCGAGCCCGAGGTTCTGCAGAAAGAACTGCGTGGCGAAGGCGCGGGTACGGGTCGAGGCCTCCGAGCTCCAGACGATCATCGTCGCGAGCGCGGGCTGCATCACGGCCGTACCGGCCCCGAGCAGCGCGGCCGACAGCACGACGGCCGGCACACTCCCCGCGAGCCCCATCGACGCCGCGCCGACGGACGCGAGCACGGCAGCCCCCACCAGCACGGGCAGCGGCCCGCGCCGGTCGATGACCCGCCCGGTGAAGGGGAGGGCGACGAGTGCGGCCATCGCGAAGACGGCGAGGACGGCACCGGCCGTCGTCGCGCCCAGGTCCCGCACCTGCGCCACATAGACGTAGAGATACGGAACGGTGAAGCCGAGTCCGAACGCGCTCAGCGCGTTCCCCGCCTGAATCCGGCGCATCGCTGCACCCGTCGCCCTGGTCACACTCACCTGCCTTGAGGTCTTGAAGGACTGAAGTCTGAAGACTTCAAAACTAAAGTTCGAACCTCAACAGTACACAGTGAAGGACTTCAACGCCAACGCACTCCATGCGATACTTCGGCGCATGCCAACCGAGAGCCCCGAGGGCCCCGAGTCGCCCGGCAGCCCCGGCCCCGGCCTGCAGGAGCCGAGCCTCGACGAACAGATCGCCGCCTATCAGCGAGAGTTCGGCGACCTGGACCCCCAGGTCGAAAAGGTCGTCTCGGCCCTGGGCCGCCTCAACCGCCGGATGAACGTCGCATACGGCCGCCAGGTCGCCGAGCTCGGCATCAGCAACGCCGAGTGGGAGGTCCTGAAGAGCCTGGTGCTCGCGGGGGCCCCGTACCGGATGGGCCCGGGCGAACTCGCAAAGCGCCTCGGCCTCACCCCGGCCGCGATGACCCACCGCATCGACCGCATGGCGAACGAGGGCCTGGTCACCCGCGACCGCGACGAGACCAACCGGGTGCGGGTCATCGTGGAACTGACGGACGAGGGCCGTACGAAGTGGCTCGAGGCGATGCGCATGGCCACGAACTTCGAGGAGGACTTGCTCCAGGACCTCTCGTCGGACGAACGGGCCTTGCTCGGTGAGCTCCTGATCCGCGTCCTGCGCCGCGTGGAACACGCCCAGCCGGACGCCGGCGGCAGGCTCACCGACCTGGACTAGGACCCCGGTGGGGCGGAGTTGACACACCCTTCACCCGTACGTAAGGTTCTTCGAGTTGTCACGGAGCCGGAACAGTTCCGCGACAGCCACTCCCGCCGCGAATGCGGCAACCAACTCAGCACGATCTCCCAGCCGGGATGAATTTCGGCATGCCGTAATTCATTTTGAAGACTCGATTATGAGTCGCCCGGGAAATCCGCTAGAGTTTGGACGTCGGAACGGCCCAACAGCCGGAAAGGCAACCCGAGTTCGACCGGGAATCAGACCCGAAAGGATCTGATAGAGTCGGCACCGCCGGAAAGCCGAAAGGCCGGAAAGCGAGCCCCTTCTGACGGGGAATCGGACACGAAAGAGTCTGATAGAGTCGGAAACGCAAGACCGAAGGGAAGCGCCCGGAGGAAAGCCTCAGAAAATGTTCTGCGGTGAGTACGAAGGAAGCGTCCGTTCCTTGAGAACTCAACAGCGTGCCAAAAGTCAACGCCAGATATGTTGATACCCCGTCCATCTTCGGATGGTCGTGGTTCCTTTGAAGTCCTACTGGCCCATGTGGCGGGTAGGCATTTACACAGCGAGGATGCTGTGGACGGCAGGCCTTATTCCGGTCTGACCGTTCCGCTCTC